>JANXOQ010000390.1 GCA_025357775.1 Ferruginibacter sp.
AAAAAAAAACTCCCAAGCATTTATTCTAATTACATTTTTTTTTGCAGCTATACTTGAAAGTGTTTTTGAAACACTATTTATAAAAACGGGTGCTGTAATATTTTTATAATCTACCTCAGCGCTATTATTATTCAAATTAAAATAAGCTGATGCATTTTTAATATTAAAAAACTCCTCAATATTATCCACTCTTTTAAAATCTACATTTTGGCAAATATTTTTTAAAATTTCCCATTGTTCATTACTGGCGAGTACAATTAATTGCATAAAAATATTTTAGCAAAAATACGTGCTACAAAGAGAATATATTTGCGACTTAAAAAATAATTTAACATGAATATTACAATAATAAATACTGCTGATGTACCAGCACCAATAGGGCCTTATTCTCAAGCGGTAAAATCAGGAAATATGCTTTTCTTATCTGGCCAAGTTGCTTTAGATACTGATGGCAATTTAGTAATGGAAAGTATAAAAGCAGAAACACATCAGGTAATGAAAAATATTTCGATACTTTTAAAAGAGGCTGGTGCAGGCTTTGAAAATATTGTAAAAACTACTATTTTTTTAACTGATATGGCTTTCTTTGCAGAAGTAAATGAAGCTTATGGCAGCTATTTTAAAACAAATTTTCCTGCAAGAGAAACAGTAGCAGTAAAGGGGTTGCCTAAAAATGTAAATGTAGAAATAAGTGTAATTGCAGTTGTTTAGAAAAGTAATAGCTTTAAAAATTTGAAGTTTTTTTTATTAAAATACAAATTTCATATTTGCGACTCTAAATTTTTTGTTTAAACTTTATTAATCCTAACTAAGATTGCAACTTTAAATTAGTATTTTTAAATTTGAATTTAAAATATATATGATACTAATAACGGCTAAAGCTCATCCTTACCTAATAGAAACTTTTGAAAAAAAAGGTGAAGACGTATTGTACTTGCCCGATATAAAGCATGAAGAACTTTTACAAAAAATACCTTTAGTACGTGGCTTAATTGTAACTACTCGTTTAAAGATAGATAAGCAAATAATAGAAGCGGCAAAAAAACTACAATGGATAGGTAGGCTTGGAAGTGGTATGGAATTAATAGATACAAAATACGCAGCTACAAAACAAATAGTATGTATTAGCAGCCCAGAAGGGAACCGAAATGCAGTAGCAGAGCATGCTATGGGTATGTTGCTTACTATGATGAATAAAATAATAAGAAGTACAACACAAGTAAAAGAAGGTAAGTGGATAAGAGATGAAAATAGAGCTACCGAAATAAGTGGTAAAACGATAGGCATTATTGGGTATGGAAATACTGGACAAATGTTTGCAAAAAAACTTTCTTCCTTTGATGTAACCATGCTGGCCTATGATAAATACAAGAAAGATTTTGGAGGAGAATTAATTAGAGAAGTGGAGCTAAATCAGATATGTAAATATGCAGATGTAATTAGTTTTCATGTGCCTTTAAGCAAAGAAACAAAAGCAATGGCAAATGAATCTTTTTTTAATAAATTAAAAAATAAGCCTTTTATCATAAATACCTCAAGAGGTAATGTGATTGATACAACTGCCCTAATAAATGCTTTGAAAGAAGATAAAATAAGCGGCGTTGCATTAGATGTACTTGAAAACGAAAAGTTAGAAACGCTTTCACTTTTACAAAAACAACAACTTAATATTTTATTGGCAGATGAAAGAGTATTAATTACACCACATATAGCTGGTTATAGCCATGAGGCTTTTTTTAAAATGAGTGAAGTGATTGTAAATAAATTAAGAAAATTATGTTTATTATAAATAACATTAATGTAAAAAAGTTATACATTTGTGTATCTGCAACGCCTCAGTAAAATGAGGCGTTATATTTTTTTGTAAAACACAAATCGTTTTTTATGTCAGATACAAATTATGTAACCCAAGAAAATTTTGATAAACTTCAAATAGATTTACACCGTTTAAAATCTATAGATAGACCAGCTGCAAGCGCCGCTATTGGTGAGGCCAGAGAGAAAGGCGACCTAAAAGAAAATGCAGAATATGATGCGGCCAAAGAAGCACAAGGATTGCTAGAAGCAAAAATAAATTATTTAGAAAGCGTAGTTTCTACAGCAAGGATATTGGATGAAAGTACGATAGATACGAGCCGTGTAAGTATACTTACTAAAGTTACACTGCTAAACCTTGGCACAAAAAAAACAGTTACTTATCATATCGTTTCAGAAAATGAGGCAGATTTAAAGCAAGGTAAAATATCTGTAACATCACCCATAGGCAAAGGCTTATTAGGAAAAGTAAAAGGAGATATTGCAGAAGTAGTAGTACCAGCCGGTGTAATGAAATTTGAAATAAAAGATATTTCTATATAGTCATTCAGTAAGTTGTTTTAGTACAGTTGGTAAAAAACCTTTTGAACCTTGACACCTAAGAACCTGAAATTTTAACATGCCCCAAATGAGCATTTTTTCAAAAATAATAGCTGGCGAAATACCCTGCTACAAAATAAAAGAAGACGAGCATTTTATTGCTTTTTTAGATGTATTTCCTTTGGTAAAAGGACACGTACTGGTAGTACCAAAAATTGAAGTTGATAAATTGTTTGACTTACCAAAAAGCTACCTACAAGAAATTTTATTATTTGCAAAATCTATTGCAACCGCTGTAGAAAAATCTTTTGATTGCAAGCGTTGTGGCATAAGTGTAATAGGCTTAGAAGTGTCACATGCTCATTTACACATTGTACCAATAAATAATGCAGATGATTTGAATTTTACAAAAGAAAAATTAATCTTACATGCAGATGAAATGAAAGAAATACAACAAAGAATTATTGATAATATGAATTCAATTATTCTATAAATATAATTTTTTAAGAAAATTATATAAGAAAAAAAATCCTATGCCTTTTTACAAAATAATAAATGACCCTGTTTATGGTTTCATCACAATAGATGATGAACTTATTTACAAAATAATTGCGCATCCATATTATCAACGCCTCCGCAGAATACAACAAATGGCAATGGCTAATTTAGTGTATCCAGGTGCGGTGCATACTAGGCTGCATCACTCTCTAGGTGCGTATCACCTTATGTGTATTGCTTTACAAGAGCTCACAAGAAAAGGCATAGATATTTCAGCACAAGAACAACAAGGCGCAAAAATTGCTATACTATTACATGATGTAGGGCATGGGCCATACTCGCATGCACTTGAGCAAGTACTTGCCGAGGGTGTGCATCATGAAAAAATATCTTTGTTAATTATTGAAGAGCTGAATAAAATATTTGATGGTGCATTACAAATTGCTTTAGAGATTTTTAATGGTACATATCATAAAAAATATTTGCACCAGCTTGTAAGTGGACAGCTAGATGTAGATAGAATTGATTACTTAAGTAGAGACAGTTTTTTTACCGGAGTAGTGGAAGGTTATGTAGGGTATGATAGAATTTTGAAAATGATAACTGTGCATGATGGAGAGTTAATGGTAGAAGAAAAAGGTATTTACTCTATTGAAAATTTTTTGATAGCACGAAGGCTTATGTACAGGCAGGTGTACCTACACAAAACTGTAGTGAGTGCAGAGCAAATGCTTCAAAGAATTATAAAAAGAGCAAAATTTATAAACGCAGAGTGCCAGCAGCCACTTAATATGTTTATTAATGAACCTTTACAAAATATTACGCTTGAGCAGTTTTGCAGTATAGATGATGCAGATGTAATGATGGCTATAAAAAATTGGTGCAACCATACAGATAAAGTTTTATCTATACTTTGCAAAGGGATATTAGATAGAAAATTATTAAAAGTAAAATATCTTTCCGCTTTGGTAGGAGATGCAGCGTTATTAGAAAAAAGAGCGTCTATTGCAATTGAGTTTGGTATTAGCGATGTAGATGCAGCATGGCTTGTATTTGCTGGTGAAGCCACCAGTAGCACCTATAATTTTGATGAGCAACCTATTAAAATTTTATTTAAGGATGGTAGTGTAAGAAATATTTCTGAGGTAGATGATGCACTAATAAATGAAAGCTTGCGAGGGAATATCAAAAAATATTATATTTGTTATCCTAGTGTTTAAAATAAAATTTAACCAATAATGCAATTTACCGCAAAACAAATAGCTGAAATAGTTGGTGGAACTGTAGAAGGCAATGAAAATATTACGGTAGGTTCATTTGGTAAAATTGAAGAAGCAAAATCAGGTGAATTAGCTTTTTTAGCTAATCCTAAATACGAAGAATATTTATATAGCTCTAATGCCGATATTATTATAATTAATGAGGCTCAAATATTAAAACAACCTACAACCGCCACCCTCATACGAGTAGCAGATGCATATAGTGCCTTTGCATTATTGCTTCGGCAATACGAAAGGATGCAATCTCAGCAAATGATTGGCATACAAGAGCCTGTTTACATTCATGCTACAGTAAAAAAAGGCAACGATATTTTTATAGGAGCTTTTGCTTACATAGGAGAAAATGTTACAATTGCTGATGGAGTAAAAATTTATCCAAATGCTTATATAGGTAATAATGTTATAATTGGTGAAAAATCAATAATTCACCCAGGTGTAAAAATTTATCATGATTGTATAATTGGAAACAGAGTAGTAATACATGCTGGTACAATAATAGGTGGTGATGGATTTGGCTTTGCCCCACAGATAAATGGTAGTTTTAAAAAAGTACCACAAATGGGCAATGTTATTATAGAAGATTATGTAGAAATAGGCAGCAATACTACCATTGATAGAGCAACTATGGGAAGCACAATTATAAAATCAGGTGCTAAGTTGGATAATCTTTTACAAATTGCACATAATGTAGAAATAGGAAACAATACCATTATAGCTGCACAAAGTGGCATAAGCGGTAGTACCAAAATAGGAAACAATGTTATGATTGGTGGGCAAGTAGGTATTGTAGGGCATCTTACAATTGCAGATGGAAGTAAAATAAATGCACAAAGTGGTGTTAGCAAATCTCTGAAAAACAAAGGACAAATTGTAACTGGCTCACCAGCTTACGACTTTACAGCTGCATTGCGCAGCCAAGCGCTAATACGAAAGCTGCCAGAGCTTGAAAAAAGAGTGAAAGCGTTAGAAGATGAATTAAAAAAGCTTAATAGTATCAAGGCAGAATAACTAAATACAATTTCGATTGTTCCTTAAAGAAAATAAACTTTCATCAATTGCAGTTTATTTAGCAAAATAAACAATGCTTAAAATTTATTTTATATTGCTAAATGCTTTTTTTAATACTTGTAATTTTTAAATGTAGTCTTTGTATAAATTCTATATTTTCATATATTTTACTTAATTTGTATAAATTTCTCTTTTGAAACCTTTTTACAAAATAAAATTATTAATAAGTTTTTTATTGTTGCAATTATTTGCCACAAAGTTTTGTAACGCACAAATGGAATTTATACAAAACAAAGGGCAGTGGGATACTAAAATAAATTACAAAGCAGATTTTAAAACTGGTGCTTTTTTTTTGGAAAAACAAGGTTTCACAGTCAAAATAAATAGTGCGGAAGATTTAAAAAGATTTTCTTTAAGAAAACATGGAATGGAAAAAAAAGCATTTTTAAAAAATGCTTACGATACCCTTCATTCTTTTGCATACAATGTTCGATTTCTAGGTGCTTCCGAAAACCCCACAAGGCTACCAGATAAATCTTTGCCTACCTACAATAATTATTTTATTGGAAATGATAATACAAAATGGGCTGCTTACTGCAAAATATATACAGCCATTACTTACAAAAATATTTACCCAAATATTGATGTAAGATATTATAGTACACAAAATACTTTGAAGTACGATTTTATAATACACCCTGGTGGAAACCCTGCCAGTATTGCCATGCGCTATGATGGGGTAAAAAGTTTGACAATAAATAATAAAGCTTTAATTATTGGCACTTCGTTAGATGATGTAAAAGAATTGCCACCATATTCTTATCAAACAAATACAAATAATAACAAGGAAGTTGTTACAAAATATGTGGTAAAAGATAATGTAGTAACATTTGCAGTAGGTAATTACAATCACAACGAAACTTTAGTTATAGATCCACAATTAATATTTTCATCCTTTACAGGTAGCACCACAGATAACTGGGGCTATACTGCTACGCCGGGTGCAGATGGCAGTTTTTTTTCTGGCGGTGTTTCTTTTGATAACGGGTTTCCTACTTCTTTAGGTGCCTTTCAAACCACTTATCAGGGTACTACACCAGGTTCTTATCAAACAGGGTGGGATATGTCTTTTTTCAAATTTTCTGCAAATGGTTCTCAAAGAATTTATGCTACCTATATTGGCGGTAGCAATAATGAACAACCACATAGTATTATTGCAGATGCGGAAGGTAATTTAATTATTGCTGGCAGAACAAACTCTCCTAACTACCCATTGCTTACTAGCATACCAGCCACAGGCACAGGTTATGATATACTTATTACAAAACTAAATGCTACTGGCACAGCATTATTAGGCTCGGTAAAAATTGGGGGCAGTGGTGATGATGGTATGAATATAGCCGATAAAGAAACAGTAAATGGAGATACTAGCATAAGAAGAAACTATGGTGATGATGCTCGAAGCGAAGTGATACTAGATGCGTCAAATAATGTAATTGTAGCATCTTGCACAAAATCAAATAATTTTCCTGTGGCAGCTGCATTGCAACCTACTTTTGGCGGTGGTGTGCAAGATGGTATTATTCTAAAACTTACACCCAATCTTACTAATTTAATTTTTTCTACATATTATGGAGGTAGCTTAAATGATGCATGTTTTGTAACTGCTATAAATCCACTTACAGGAAATTTGTATGTAGGTGGCTCTACAGAAAGTAATAATATACCTGGTAATAAAACGGGTTCAGTTTCGCCTAATTTTTTAGGAAATATTGATGGCTTTGTAACTGAGCTACAGCCCAATGGTAGCGCAATAATTAAAACAACTTATATTGGCACGACAGGTATTGATGCAGTATACGGATTAAAATTTGATAAGTATGGTTATCCTTATGTAATGGGCACTACAACTGGCAATTGGGTTGCTATTAATGCATTTTATAATGTACCAAATTCAAAACAATTTATTGCCAAATTAAAACCAGATTTATCAGCCTATGTTTACTCAACCAATTTTGGAGTAAGTTCTACTTTACCTAATATTTCTCCCATAGCATTTTTAGTAGACCGTTGCGAAAATGTGTACGTATCTGGCTGGGGTGGGCAGGTAAATACAATGACAGGCTATACAAATAGTAATATGGGAACTTTACCCGAGGTAAATCCGTTGCCTAATATTCCTGCTATTGATAGTTCTGATTTTTATTTTTTTGTATTAAGAAAAGATGCACAATCACAATTGTTTGGTAGCCATTTTGGTCAGTTTGGCGGCTCTGGCGACCATGTAGATGGAGGCACAAGCAGGTTTGATGCCAATGGAGTTATTTATCAAGCAATATGCGCAAATTGTTTAGGTTTTGGTGTAGCTGCCTTTCCTACATATCCTACAACAGGGTCTAGTATGCCTTGGTCTTCCATAAACCCAAGCAATAATTGTAACCTTGCTGCTGTAAAAATAGATATGAATTTTGCAGGCATAGCTACCACTATACAATCATCTATAGCTGGGGTATTAAACGATACTCTCGGCTGCAGACCTGTACTAGTAACCTTTAGAGATACATTGCAAAAAGGAGTAAAATATTATTGGAATTTTAACGTGGTGGGTTTCCCAAATAATATAGATACCATTACGCTTGGTGCAACTGCAACACATTTTTATACTGTAAATGGTAGTTATAAAGTAAGGCTCATATCAGAAGATTCTAGCACATGCAATATTAGAGATACCTCTTACATAAATATTGAAATTACAGAAAGGGTAGCCACACCAAGTTTTAATTTTAAAAAAATTGGAAGTTGCACTAGTACAAAGTATGAATTCACCAATACATCTTTTCCAAGTGATGCTACTATTTTTAATAATAAATCTTTTGAGTGGGATTATGGGGATGGGTCGCCAAAAGACACCACAAATAAAATGCCGAATAGATTTCACACTTTCCCTGGATCTGGCACCTATTTTGTAAAACTAAAAGCCATAGATGATAGGTTTTGTAACACACCATTAACAGAAACACAAAAAATTATTATAGCTACAAATGTAACAGCTAGTACAATTTCGCTTTTAGGGGGTTGTACACCATATAGTACTACGTTTGTCAATAATTCTATAAATGGAATTACTTACAAATGGGAATTTTTAAATGCCGTTACCAATAGTATTATTGGTACATCTACTGATTTTCAACCAACTTTTAATTTTGTTGATGAAGGAAATTATAAGTTTAGATTAATAACCTTTAATAACACAACCTGCAATCTGTCAGATACCACAGCATATTTTACATTTAAAGTGTTTAAAACACCTATTGCAAGCTTTGATTGGAAACCAAAACCTGTAGAAGCAGAAGAAATTGTAAGTTTTATAAATCTTTCAAGCTTTGCCAACGCCTATTTATGGAATTTTGGAGATACAATTACCTCTAGGTTATTTGAACCAACGCATATTTATTCAAAAAAAGGAACATACAATGTAAGCCTAAGGGCATATAACACCAATGCTTGCTTTGTAGATATTATTTTACCAATTTTGGTTTTTGGAAGCCAACTAATAGACGTACCCAATGCATTTACCCCAGAAAAATTTGGTACGAATAGTGTAGTGTATGTGAGGGGTTTTGGTATTGAAAAAATGGAATGGAAAATTTATAATCGTTGGGGAGAATTAGTATTTCAATCAGATAATAAAAAGAAAGGTTGGGATGGGTATTACAAAGGAAAGCTACAACCTACAGATGTGTACACTTATACGCTTGATGTAGAATTTGTAGATGGACAAAAAGGAAAAAGAACAGGAGATATTACATTGCTAAGATGATGTAAGATTGATGTAATATTTTGTAATTGTAAGCAACAAAAATAAAATTTCAGCCAGTTTTGTTATAAGTTAAAATTATGTTATTACAAGCTCATTAAAAACAAATGCATGAAACATTTTATTTACTTTACAAATAGAAAAATCAATAATAATTGAAATTAATTTTAAAACATATCGTATCTACTTTTTTTGTAATGCTATTTTTTTTTATTAATAAAAATTCTTTTGGCCAGATGGAGTTTGTACAAAACAAAGGTCAATGGAATCAAAATATAAATTATAAAAGTGAATTTAGTACTGGGGCTTTTTTTTTAGAAAATAGAGGTTTTACAGTATTATTAAATAACCTTCAAGATGTATTGCAAAAAAATGAATATTATCACGGGCAAGAAAAAACTTCTTCTAAAAGTAGTACTCAACAACTACAAATATTTCATTCACATGCATACAATGTTACATTTTTAGGAGGTGCTTTTACTCCTAAAAATATACCAGATAAACCACTCAAATCCTACAATAATTATTTTATAGGAAATAAAGAAAGTAATTGGGCAGGTGATTGTAAAATATACTCAGCTGTTACTTACAAAAATATTTACCCAAATATTGATGTACGATATTATAGTACGCAACAAACATTAAAATATGATTTTATTGTTCACCCTGGTGGCAACCCAGCTTTAATTGCTATGAGATATGATGGTGTAAATAGTTTAAGCATAAAAAATAGTGAACTTATTATTGGTACTTCTGTAGGAGATTTAAAAGAAATGGCACCATATTCTTATCAAACAAATCTTTCAAAAAAGTCTGACGTTTTTACAAAATATGTTATAAACGATAATGTAGTTAGTTTTAATGTAAGCAACTACGATGCTACTGCTACATTAATTATAGACCCACAATTAATTTTTTCAAGTTTAACAGGTAGCACAACTGATAATTGGGGTTACACTGCTACACCAGGGCCAGATGGTAGTTTTTTTGCAGGTGGTATTTCATTTGGGCAAGGCTACCCAGTATCTTTAGGGGCATTTCAAACACAATATGGCGGTGGTACGGCAGATGGTGATTTAAGTGGTGGGTATGATATTGCTATATTTAAATTTTCGCCCAATGGCGCCGATAGATTATATGCAACATACCTTGGTGGGAGTAGTAATGAGCAGCCACATAGTATGATTACTGATGCAGCAGGAAATTTAATTTTAGCTGGTAGAACCAACTCAATCAATTACCCCGTAAAAGGAGGTATATCATTAAATAGTACTGGCTATGATATAATAATTACAAAATTTAATTCTGCAGGTACTTTACTAATAGGTTCGGTAAAAATTGGTGGCAGTAGCGATGATGGTGTAAATATTCGTTCAAAATATACAAACCCTAAAACTGCTGAAAGTACACGAAGAAACTATGGTGATGATGCTAGAAGCGAAGTAATTTTGGATGCAAGTAATAATATTTATTTAGCATCTTGCACGCAATCAAATAATTTTCCTGTAACTGCAGGCTCAGCACAATTGGTAAGAGGCGGTGGGCAGCAAGATGGTGTAATTTTAAAATTTAATTCAACATTGTCTAGCTTATTATTCTCTACTTTTTTTGGAGGCAATGGCAATGATGCCTGTTTTGTAACTTCTATAAGCCCGCTTACAGGCAATGTGTATGTAGCAGGTGCTACAGAAAGCACAAACTTGCCTGGGAGCACCACTGGTACAATTAGCCAAACAAATAACGGAGATTTAGATGGATTTGTAACAATAATAAATCCTAGTGGCACTTCTTTTTTAAAAACTACTTACATTGGCACAACTGCAAAAGATTTGGTGTATGGCTTAAAATTTGATAAAGCAGGTTTTCCTTATATTACTGGCACTACCACTAGCAATAATTGGCCAATTTTTCCTGCTGGTATTTATGGAGTACCCAGTTCTAAGCAATTTATATCTAAACTACAGCCAGATTTATTAGCCAATATTTATACAACAGTATTTGGCACAGCAGGTATTATAGATCCTAATATTTCTCCTACTGCATTTTTGGTAGATAGATGCGAAAATGTATATGTATCCGGCTGGGGCGGCGGTCCTAATAAAAGCCAAGGCTACAGTACTTCTACTACAAGCGATTTGCCTCTAGTAAATGCATTAAACGTAAACCAACCAGATGGAAATGATTTTTATTTTTTCGTTCTAAAAAAAGATGCTACTTCACAATTATTTGGTTCCAATTTTGGGCAGTTTGGTGGCTTTGGTGACCATGCAGACGGTGGTACAAGTAGGTTTGATGCCAATGGAGTTATTTATCAAGCTATCTGTGCCAATTGTACGGATAGAGGTGTAGTTAATTTTCCAACAACCCCAGGTGTATGGGCAAGGCTAAATGGTAGCCCAGTTTGCAATGAAGCTGCTGTAAAAATAGAAATGAATTTTAGTGGAATAGGTGCAGAGGTACAATCTGAAATTGGAGGAGAAATAAATGACACACTGGGTTGTATTCCGCTTAAAGTTAATTTTACAGATTTAAAAGCTAAGGGTGTAAAATATTATTGGGATTTTGGTGACCCACTTTCCTTAGGATTAAACACAGATGTAACTTCTACACCAGTTTCTTCACATGATTTTAATTTTGTGGGTGTTTACAGAGTGAGATTAATAGCAGAAGACTTAAGTACTTGTAACCAAAGAGATACTTCTTACATAACTATTAGAACGGGCAAGGATAAGGTTTTTCCAAAGTTTGAAATAAAAAAATTAGGTGATTGTAAAAGTAAAACATATTTATTCGTTAATAAATCTACTTCAACATCTATACCAGTTATACCATTTTTGCCACAAACTTTTGTTTGGGACTTTGGAGATGGAAGCCCTTTAGATACCGCAGATTTTGCAGAAAATATTAATCATACTTATGCATCTGTTGGTACATATAAAGTTATTTTAACAGTTGTAGATACAAGGTTTTGTAATTCACCAAAAAGTGATTCTTTAACACTACGAATTAGTGACAATGTAAAATCAAAACCAACATCTAACGAGCTAGGCTGTGCCCCATATACACCAGTATTTAAAAATCTTTCAGATGCTGGTATTTTATGGAAGTGGGAGTTATTAGATGCAACAACAAATACTATCATAGATATTTCATCAGAAGAAATTCCTTCTTTTTCTCCTTTGCCCATCGGGTTATATAAATATAGATTAATAGCCAATGATTCCACCACGTGTAATAAAGCCGATACCTCTAATTATTTTACCATCACAGTTGTGCAAAAACCCATTGCATTATTTACTTGGGCGCCAAACCCACCAGACCCAAATACTCCTGTAAGATTTACCAACTTATCTAGCTTTGCAGATACTTATTTGTGGGAGTTTGGAGATGGGGAAACTTCTACAGCCTTTGAACCAATACATGAATATAATGCTACTGGCACTTATTCAGCTGTACTTTCTTCCATTAGCAGGGCAGGCTGTAGAGATACTGATACCTTGCAAGTAAGTGTAATTGTAAATCCATTATTAGATGTTCCCAATGCATTTACACCAGCAAGGTTTGGTGTAAATAGCATAATAAATGTGAGAGGCTTTGGTATAAGTAAAATGGATTGGAGAATTTATAATCGTTGGGGACAAATGATTTTTCAATCGGATAATAAACGACAAGGTTGGGACGGAACGTACAAAGGTAAGTTGCAACCAATAGACACTTATACGTACTCTTTGAATGTAGAATTTAGCGATGGAAAAAAGTTAACCAAAACAGGAGATATAACGCTGCTGAGGTAAGAATTTTGAAATTGGAAGATTGAAGTTTAAGGAAATAATTTGTAAGGGGAGATTAAATTATAGTTGAGATATTTTGTTGTTTAAAGATGTGCAGCATTTGCAACACCGCTTTCATATAATATAAATAAAAAGCATTATTGTTTTTTCAACAAAATAATAACTAGTACATAAAAATTACTTTACATACAGTTTAGCAAAATGCTTTTATGGGATAAATGAAATGAGCCTTAGTTGCTGTTATTTTAAAAGTACTACTTGCCGAAATAAAGATTAAATTTGATGTATTGTTCAATAAAAGTAAAAATATAAATCAATAAAATTATCAAAATCTCATTGCAAAAAATTAAACAAATATTATTTTTAAACACACTCTTATTTATAGGTTTAATTTGCCATGCACAAGATTTACATTTTTCTCAATTTTTCAATGCACCATTACTAACAAACCCCGCTAATACAGGCTTTATATCAGATGCTGATTATAGGCTAGGTGTAAATTATCGCAATCAATGGAGTAGTATTTTAACATCTCCATACAAAACGATGAGTGCCTGGGGTGATGCACAATTATTTAGAAATAAGTTTGAAAATGCTTGGATGGGAATTGGTGGTGCAATACTGAGCGATGTAGCAGGTAGCGGGGGTCTAAAGTCAAATAAATTTTATGGTTCTGTTGCTTACCATCAAATGCTAGGCAACAGTAGTTTGCTTAGTGCTGGCTTTAATTTAGGCTATGTTTCTAAAAGAATAGACCCAACTGCTTTTAAATTTCCTGACCAATTTAATGGTAAATTTTTTGATGCAACTATAGCACCAGGCGTAACATTTACAAATTTGAATATTGATTATTTTGATTTACAAGTAGGTTTAAATTATGCCTATTTTCCGCAAGAAAATATATATATAAATGCAGGATATTCCATACACCATGTAAATACGCCAAAAGAAACTTTTTTTGGTGATAATACAGATGCAGGTAAAATACCTATGCGGCACATTGGGTTTGTAAATGCATTATTAAAAGTGCATCCAAGGGTTATTATTAACCCTAATATTTATTTTACTACACAAACAAATGCAATAGAGTTAACAGTAGGTATGAATGCAAATTATAACCTTACAGAGTTTGGAGAAAGCCAATTAATAGCTGGATTATACCATCGGTATAAAGATGCAATAATACCAGTTATTGGTTTTGAAACTAAAAAAACTGCTTTCACTTTCAGCTACGATGGTACAATTTCTAACCTAAGTAAATTTAATAATTTTAGAGGTGGAATAGAATTAAGTATAGTTAGAAAAGGATTTTACCCAGGTGGGGAAGATAGGCAAACAATGTGCCCGAGGTTTTAGAGAATTAATTGAGCAAGCAGAAGGAATTTAATTCTGAACGTTTACGTCCCCCACCAAAATCTATTTAGCATATAAAAAGTAATCGCTTCACTAACACTTTTCAATACACGATTTTGCCAATTAATAGCAATTCATTTTATATGCTGCAACAGTTTTCTAGCTTATATAATTAAAATACCTTAATCGTAGGAGTCAAATTTAGGTTAATAAGAGGGTGGTGGCATACCAACCGATGCTGGGCAAATAATGTGACAACTTGTAAATATTTATAAAGTTTGTTAATTTCTTTTATTAATAAGCTGGTAGTAACTGCAATTATATTTGTATCTATTTAGGTTTATTTTAAAAAAAAACCCAAAAAACTTTGCCATTTAAAATAATCATCCTACTTTTGCAATCCAAATAAAATTGCATACAAAAAAGTTCTTTATATATGTCACAACGAATCAGAATCAAATTACAGTCTTACGATCATAACTTGGTAGATAAATCTGCAGAGAAGATAGTAAAGACAGTACGTAGTACAGGCGCAGTAGTTACAGGTCCAATTCCACTTCCTACACAGAAGAAAATTTTTACTGTATTGCGTGCACCACACGTAAACAAAAAAGCTCGTGAGCAGTTTCAGTTGTGCACACATAAGCGTTTGTTAGATATCTATACCAGCAGCAGTCGTACGGTAGATGCTTTAAGCAAACTAGACTTGCCAAGTGGTGTTGATGTTGAAATTAAGGCCTAATGAACCTTCCTCACAATGGGGAAAGGCAAAAGGTAAGATCTTAAATAAAAAACTAAACATTTATCTATTAATGTTAGTTAAATATCTTGGTACTCAAATCTTGATACTTAATACTACAAAATAGCGCTGAATAAAAATAGAATACAATGAAAAGTATTATAGGTAAAAAAATTGGCATGACCAGTATTTTTGATGCGACGGGTAAGCAAACTGCCGTTACTATCATTGAGGCTGGGCCATGTGTTGTTACACAAAAGAAAACCATTGCAACGGATGGTTACAATGCACTCCAAATTGCATTTGGTGATAAAAAAGAAAAACACTCTCTCAAATCGGAAATTGCACACTTTGCAAAAGCTAATACAGCTCCGAAAAAAGTAGTTAAAGAAATACGTGATTGCAAAACAGATAAAAATGTAGGTGAAGAAATTACACTAGACATTTTTACCGAAGGCGAAAATATAGAAGTTGTCGGTACCACTAAAGGTAAAGGGTTTCAAGGTGTTGTAAAACGCCATGGCTTTAAAGGTGTGGGTCAACAATCTCATGGTCAACATGATCGTCAAAGAGCACCAGGTTCTATTGGTAACTCATCAGATGCTAGTCGTGTATTTAAAGGTATGCGTATGGCTGGTCGTATGGGTGGTGACAGAGTTATGATGAAAGGTTTGAAAGTAGTTAAAATCTTTGCTGATAAAAATTACATATTGGTTAGTGGTTCTGTACCAGGTCATAATGGTTCAATTGTTTTAATACAGAAATAAAATAAGTATGCGAATGTAAAAAATTTGCATATTGTGAAGTAAAATTTTCAAATAATAGAAATGCAACTAGATATAATAAAGTCAAACGGAGAAAAAACTGGGAGAACGATTGAACTACCAGAAGAAATATTTGGAATAGAGCCAAACGATCATGTTTTATACTTAGCTGTAAAGCAATATTTAGGGGCACAACGTCAAGGTACGCACAAAGTAAAAACAAGAGCAGAAGTTCAAGGTTCTTCTAAGAAACTACACAAGCAAAAAGGTACTGGGGGTGCTCGTAAAGGTAATTTACGTAGTCCAATATACAAAGGTGGTGGTACCATATTTGGTCCTAAGCCTCACAAGTATGATATTAAATTGAATCGTAAGGTAAAAGATTTGGCTAAAATGAGTGCACTGTCTTACAAAGCAAAAGAAAATGGTATAGTTGTAATGGAAGATATAGTAATGGATGCTCCCAAAACCAAGTCATTCATAACTATATTGCAAAACTTAAACATGGGTCGTAAAAAATCTTTGTTTGTAGTTCCAGAGTACAATGATAACTTTTACTTAAGTTTAAGAAATGTACCTGGTGCAAACGGTACTGTAATAAGTGACATGAATACGTATGATATTTTAAATGCTAACGTATTGGTATTAACAGAAAGTGCGGCAAGATTATTCAGTGAAGAAGTTGCAGCTGAAGCATAAATAGTTAGTGTATTTAGCATCCTATTGTAGTACTTGAAAAATTGGGAAAATTTAGAATTAGAAATTGAACATAGAGATTTAGCTAACGAGCTAGTCAGAAAATTATCAAATAGTTTTTATGAAACCTTCAGACATATTAATAAAACCAGTTCTTTCTGAGAAAGCTAATAAGCAAGCAGAAAAAATGAATCGTTACACATTTGTAGTAGATAGAAAGGCTAATAAATTGGAAATTAAAAAAGCTGTAGAAAGTTTCTACGGTGTACAAGTAGAAATGGTAAACACTGCTGTAATGCCATCTAAATTAAAATCTAAATATACAAAAGCTGGATATATTGTTGGTCGTAAGGCTGCAAAAAAGAAAGCGGTAGTAACTATAGCTGAAGGCGAAACAATTGATGTTTTCACAGCACAATAAAAAAATAAGTTATAAGATTTTGGACATTAGACATAATATTAGGACTAAATAATTGGTAGTTCTATACAAAATGAGAATTTTTCAAATGTAATCGAGGTCTATAATCTAATATCTCAAACCTAACATAATGAATGGTGGTCAGCACCGCAAAGTTTTGACAAAAAAAGATTTATAAAATGGCATTAAGAAAATACAAACCAACCACAGCCGGCACTAGATGGAGAATTGGTAATGCGTACGCAGAAATTACAACTAACAAACCTGAGAAGAGTTTGTTAGAAAAACAGAAGAATACAGCTGGGCGTAACTCAGATGGTAGAAGAAGTATGCGCTACATGGGTGGTGGTAATAAAACAATGTATCGCCTTATTGATTTCAAAAGAAATAAGAAAGATATACCTGCTACTGTAAAGACAATTGAGTATGATCCAAATCGCACAGCATTTATTGCTTTGTTAGCTTATGCTGATGGTGAAAAGCGTTATATTATAGCACCAGCAGGGTTACAAGTTGGACAAACTGTTATAAGCGGAGATTCAGTAGCACCAGAGTTAGGACATGCATTAATGTTTAAAAACATGCCACTCGGTACAAATGTACATAACATTGAGATGCAACCAGGTCAAGGTGGTATTTTAGTAAGAAGTGCTGGCACATCTGCTCAATTGAGCAATAAGGAAGAAAAATATGCAATTCTTAAAATGCCAAGTGGTGAGTTGAGAAGAGTCTTAATTAACTGTTATGCAACTGTTGGAGTTGTATCCAATAGTGATCATAGTTTAGAAAGTGCAGGAAAAGCAGGACGTAATCGTTGGAAAGGTGTTCGTCCACGCACAAGAGCTGTAGCGATGAATCCAGTAGATCACCCAATGGGTGGTGGTGAAGGTAGGGCATCTGGTGGTCACCCACGTAGTAGAAAAGGTAAATATGCTAAAGGACAAATTACACGTACACGTGGAAAAGGTTCAGATAAAATGATTATTCAACGCAAGAATGGAAAGAAATTAAGTAAATAAAAAATAATGAGACAATTGGCTAGTCATTAAATTAGCATTTGCTCAGTGTTAAAATGGTCACTTTTGTTAGTGACAAATAAACAATAGTTTTCAAAATAATGTGGTTTCTGTCTTCTTGGCAAATTATCACATTGGCAAATTAAAAAAGATGAGTCGTTCATTAAAAAAAGGTCCTTACATAGAAGCAAAACTTGAAGCAAAAATACAAGCAATGACATCTGGTGCAACTAAAAAAGGTGTTATTAAAACTTGGAGTCGTAGGAGTACAATATCTCCAGATTTCGTAGGTCAAACTTTTGCTGTACATAATGGTAATAAATTTATACCTGTATACGTTACAGAATTCATGGTTGGACATAAATTAGGAGAATTTGCACCTACAAGAAATTTTAGAGGTCACTCAAATAAAAAAGGTTAAAATAAGTTAGCAGTTATAATTTTGAAGTCTTCTAAATGTCTTTGAATGATAGCTAATAGTTAAATATATAAATAAAAATGGAAGCAGTAGCAAAATTAAATAACGAACCTACATCACCAAGAAAGATGCGCTTATTAGCAGATCTGATCAGAGGGATGAAAGTAGAAAAAGCACTTGCAGTGTTAGAGCATAATCCTAAACATCCTGCAGTTCCACTTCGTAAGTTGGTACTCTCTGCAATTAGTAATTGGAAAGCAAAAAACGACGGAGCAGATGAAAGTGAATTAATAGTAAAAACTATATTTGTAGATGCAGCTAGGGTTATTAAGCGGATGCGCCCTGCACCACAAGGTCGTGGTTACAGAGTACGTAAGCGTAGCAACCATGTAACTGTCTTTGTAGATACTGCAGTTGAACCAATATTAAAAGTAAAAAAGGAAGTAGCATCAAATGAATCGAAGGTACCTGCAATAAAATCTACTTTAAAGAAAAAAGCAAATTCAGAAACAGCATAATTAAATAAGTCCCAATTGTATGGGAGCTAAATAATATAAATATGGGTCAGAAAGTAAATCCGATTAGTGCAAGGTTAGGAATAACAAGAGGTTGGGACAGTAATTGGTATGCACACAAAAAGGATTATGCAAAAAAATTAATTGAAGATGATCGTATCAGAAACTATCTGAATGCTCATATCAATAAAGGGGGTATCTCAAAGATTGTAATTGAGCGTACACTAAATAAATTAATCGTTACAATACACACTTCAAAGCCTGGTATCATAATTGGTAAAGGTGGTGGTGAGGTTGATAGAATTAAAGAAGAGTTAAAGAAGTTGTGTGGTAAAGAAGATGTACAAATAAATATACTTGAGATTCGCCGTCCTGAATTAGATGCTGCAATTGTTGGTGACACTATTGCTCGTCAGTTAGAAAATCGTATAAGTTATAAGCGTGCAATAAAAATGGCAATAGCCTCTGCATTGCGCATGGGTGCGGAAGGAATTAAAATTAAAGTTGGAGGTCGTTTGGGTGGTGCTGAGATTGCTCGTAGTGAAGAAATTAAACAAGGTCGTACTCCTTTACATACGTTACGTATGGACATTGATTATGCTAGTATATTTGCATTAACTGTTTATGGTAAAATTGGAATTAAAGTATGGATTTGTAAAGGCGAAGTTTTAGGTAAAAGAGATTTGAATCCAAATGTAGTTGCAGGTGGAAAGAATGAAGGTGTAGAAGGTGGAAGATCAGGTGGTTTTGATAGAAGAGACGATAGACGTGGGGGCGGTGATGATAGAAGAGGCGGTGGAAGAGGTGGAGATGACCGTAGAGGAGGTGGCGGTGGAAGAAGGTAAGAAGAATGTTAAAGTGTGCAAATAAAAAATTTGCAAAATTTTAAATTAAAATAATAAAACTGTACAGTGTATATAAATTGGCATTGGCATATTCTCAAATTGGCAAATTAAAAAAAAATGTTATCACCGAAAAGAGTTTTACATAGAAAAACCCAAAAGGGTAGAATGAAGGGAGATACCAAGCGTGGGGCTACATTAGCTTTCGGTACATTTGGTCTAAAGGCTTTAGATAGTGTTCAACTTACTAATAGACAAATTGAGAGTGCTCGTCAGGCCATGACTCGTAGTATGAAGAGAGAAGGAAATGTTTGGATAAGAATTTTCCCTGATAAGCCAATTACTGCAAAGCCGGCAGAGGTTAGAATGGGAAAAGGAAAAGGTAACCCGGAAGGATGGGCAGCTATTGTACAACCTGGTCGTATTTTGTTTGAAGCAGACGGTGTTTCTGTTGAAACCGCAAAAGCAGCATTTGCTCTTGCAGCACAGAAGTTGCCAATACTTACAAAGTTTATTGTAAGCAGAGATTATGTAGGATAAAATAATTTTTTTATAATATATATTAAAAAAGTAGAATAATATCTAAAATTAATGTGGTAAATGTGCACATTATTAAAAATTGAATATACAATGTCTAAAATAAATGAATTTGCAATTAGCCTTAAAGGTTTTTCAGAGGCTGATTTATTAGCCAAGATTAAGGAGGATGAAGTTCGTATGAAGAAATTAACTTTTGCCCATGTTATAACTCCATTAGAAAATCCTCAAAGCATACGTGCATTGAGAAGAGATATAGCACGTTTGAAAACTCAATTAAGAAAAACACAAATTGGAGCGTAATTGAACCAATTAAAAACCATAACAATGGAAGATAATATAGTAAGAAATTTAAGAAAAACAAGGACTGGTGTTGTAACGAGTAACAAAATGGATAAAACTATTACAATAGCTATTGAGAGAAAAGTTAAGCATCCTTTGTATGGTAAGTTCGTGAAAAAGACATCCAAATTTCATGCGCATGATGAAAAAAATGAATGTAGTATAGGCGATACTGTAAAGATTATGGAAACACGTCCCATTAGTAAATTAAAGCGTTGGAGATTAGTTGAAGTTGTAGAAAAAGTTAAATAGTGTTTGTTAAGAATGAATCATGGGTAGTTATTATTTAGGTTATTCATTTTCATCGAAAACTACATTAAATAAAATAATTTTAATAATTAAGACAAATCTAGTTACTAAGTACTTGTTACTAAAGCTAGATACCAAATAAGAAAAAATGATTCAGCAAGAAAGTAGACTAAATGTAGCAGATAACAGTGGAGCCAAATCGGTTTTATGTATACGTGTACTAGGCAATAGTGGTCAAGATTATGCTAAAATAGGTGACAAAATTGTTGTTACTGTTAAAGATGCTTCTCCTCAGGGTGGGGTAAAGAAAGGTACAGTAAGCAAAGCAGTTATAGTTAGAACAGTTAATAAACTACGTCGCAAAGATGGCTCATATATTCGTTTTGATGACAATGCTGTGGTGTTGTTAAACAACTCCGACGAACCAAGAGGTACACGTATTTTTGGTCCAGTGGCTCGTGAGTTGAGAGATAAGGGGTATATGAAGATTATTTCTTTGGCACCTGAAGTATTATAATAAAACATAAAAATAATAAAATTTGCATATTTGCAAATTTATAAATCTTCAAATTGATTAAAAATGAGTACAAGATTTAAACCAAAGTTTAAGATTAAAAAGGGGGACTTTGTAGTAGTTATTACAGGGGACGATAAAGATTTGAAGAAACCTCGTATAGTGTTAGAAATAATTGTAGAGAAAAATCGTGTATTGGTAGAAGGTGTTAACATCGTAACCAAGCATACAAAACCATCTGCACAAAATACCAAAGGAGGTATTCTAAAAGTAGAAGCACCAATAGCTATAAGTAATGTAATGTTATGGGATGCGAAAGCTGGAGCCGCAACAAAAATTAAGCGTACAAGAGTAAATGGTAAACTTGTTCGTGTAACCAAAAAATCAGGGGAGATAATAAAGTAATGAGTACAGTAGCAACAACCCAGAGATTAGCAGATAAGTATAAAAAAGACGTTATACCTGCTTTAATGAAAAAATTCAGTTATAAAACTGTAATGCAGGCACCAAAGTTATCCAAGATTTGTTTGAATCGTGGAGTAAACGGGGCCGTAAATGATAAGAAGCTTATAGACATTGCTATTGATGAACTTTCAAACATCACTGGTCAAAAAGCTGTAGCTACCAATTCAAAAAAGGATATTTCTAATTTTAAATTACGTAAGAATATGCCGATTGGGGCAAGAGTAACTCTACGTGGTGAAAAAATGTATGAGTTTTTAGACAGATTGGTATCAGTATCACTTCCCCGTGTACGTGATTTTAAAGGTATCAATGATAAAGCATTTGACGGTCGTGGTAATTATACTTTAGGTATTACGGAGCAAATAATTTTTCCTGAAATTGATATTGATAAAGTGAATAAGATCACTGGTCTTGATATAACATTTGTTACTACTGCAAATACCAATGAAGAAGCATTTGAGTTGCTTAAAGAAATGGGCATGCCTTTTAAAAATGTAAAAAAATAATTAGGGTATTTAATACTGAGTAATTATTATTCAGATAAAATATAAAAATATGGCAAAAAAATCAATTGAAGCTAGACAAAGGAAGAGAGAGCGTATTGTTGCAAAATTTGCAGAAAAAAGAGCTGTTTTAAAAGCTGCTGGTGATTATGCTGGTTTAGATTTACTTCCGAAAAATGCATCGCCTGTCCGTTTGAGAAACCGTTGTCAATTGACAGGTCGCCCAAGAGGATATATGCGTCACTTTGGTGTTAACCGTATCACTTTTAGGGATATGGCGTCTGCTGGTAAAATACCTGGGGTAACAAAGTCGAGTTGGTAATCCCATAGTTCATTTTCCGAAAAGGATAAATTTATGGATATCACGTTGAAAAAATATTAATATAACTTAACAAAATAGAACAATGGTTACTGATCCAATAGCAGATTTTTTAACAAGAGTTAGAAACGCACAAATGGCTAACCACCGTATTGTAGAAATACCAGCTAGCAATTTGAAAATGCGTATCACAGAGATTTTATACGATAAAGGATATATCTTAAAATACAAGTTTGAAGAAGATAAGAAGCAAGGTATAATTAAAATTGCATTAAAATATGATGTAAACACTAAATTACCTGCTATACAAAGTTTAGAAAGAATTAGTCGTCCAGGTTTACGTTCTTATGCTAAACCTGACGAATTTAAAAGAGTAAAAAATGGTTTAGGAATTGCTATAATATCTACTTCTAAAGGTGTAATGACAGATAAAGAAGCCAAAATACAGAATGTAGGTGGTGAGGTTCTTTGTAATATTTATTAAATAATATTACATTATCAAAATTTGAAAATGGTTTTGATATTAAATAAGAAATGATAATTTAGCTGAACTATGCAGGCTAAAAGCTTTTAAAACATTTTTACAATAGTATTTTCACATTTACAAATTTTAATAAAATGAGTCGTATAGGAAAAAAACCTGTTGAAATCCCTGCAGGAGTTACAATAAAAGTTGGTAGCGACAATGAAGTATTAGTTAAGGGGCCATTAGGAGAATTGAAGCAAATGATTGATAGAGATATCGTTGTTGACATTCAAGATAATACTGTTCAATTTAAACGTCCAACTGATCAAATTCGTCACAAAGCCATGCATGGCTTATATCGTTCATTGATAAGTAACATGGTTGTAGGTGTAACTACTGGTTTTACCAAAAAACTAGAATTGGTAGGTGTTGGTTACAAAGCAGCGAATACAGGTAACTTATTAGATTTAGCATTAGGATATTCACATAATATTGTACTTGAAATACCCAAAGAGCTTAAAGTAACCACCATACAAGAAAAAGGGAAAAATCCAATAATAACACTCGAAAGCTCTGACAAACAATTATTGGGTGCTGTATGTGCTAAAATTAGAAGTTTGCGTAAACCAGAGCCATACAAAGGGAAAGGTGTTAAATTTGTAGGTGAAATCCTGAGAAGAAAAGCTGGCAAGTCAGCTGGTAAATAAGTTTATTAGCTAGTATACTTGTTGTTGTTTATACTCAAGTTTCAATGCTAATTACAAAAAAATA
>JANXOQ010000396.1 GCA_025357775.1 Ferruginibacter sp.
TTCTGACATTCCATTATCCCCTATCACCAATAATGGACTAACCTATAATATCTCTAACTTTTACTATGCTGAAATTGCAGCAAATGATACCTTTATATATTTTTCTAGCTGTTCTAGTGACTACACTAAAAATATTTTAATTCAAGTTTTTTATAGTTGAATAAATGTAAGATTTTTTAGTATTATTCTATGAGCATCATTTTAAAAACTCTCTTGTTATTTAAAAGAAATTTTACTTTAAAAAAGAATTTTTAAAAGTATTAAAAAAAGAAAATGCAAACAGATATTCTAGTTATAGGCTCAGGCATTGCAGGGCTTACGTATGCGCTTAACATAGCACAAGAAATGCCAAATAAGAATATAACAATTTTAACCAAAACACAAAGCGATGAAACAAATACTAAATATGCCCAAGGCGGTATAGCAGGCGTAATTAATTTTAATGAAGATAGTTTTGCAAAACATATAGAAGATACTTTGATAGCAGGTGATGGGCTTTGTAACCCACATGTAGTGGAAATTGTAGTAAAAGAAGGTGTAGATAGAATAAATGAACTTATAGCTTTGGGAGCTAGTTTTGATAAAGACCCAAATGGAAATTATAAACTTGGTAAAGAAGGTGGGCATAGTGAAAATAGAATATTGCACCATAAAGATGTTACAGGAAAAGAAATGGAAAGAACATTGCTTGAAGCCATAAAAAAACGTAGCAATATTAATTTAATAAGCCATTGCTTTGTTTTGGATATAATTACCCAACATCATTTTGGATATTTAGTAACCAAAAGCACACCCGATATTGAATGCTATGGTGTATATGTTTTAAACCTTGCTACAAATAAAATTGAAAAAATAACTGCAAATATTACCTTGCTTGCTACAGGTGGTAACGGACAAGTGTATAGAAGTACTACCAACCCTGCTATAGCTACAGGAGATGGTGTAGCAATGGTTTACAGAGCAAAAGGTAGAATAGAAAATATTGAGTTTATACAATTTCACCCAACAGCATTGTACGAAGCAGGTGTACGAGGACACTCATTTTTAATAACAGAAGCTGTAAGAGGCGATGGTGGTATTTTAAGGAATGCAAAAGGAGAAGCATTTATGGAAAAATATGATGCAAGAAAAGATTTAGCACCAAGAGATATTGTGGCAAGAGCCATAGACAATGAAATGAAAATAAATGGAACGGAGTTTGTGTATTTGGATTGTACACACATGAATCAAAAAAAATTTGAAGAGCATTTTCCTAACATATATGCAAAGTGCTTAAGCATTGGTGTAGATGTTGCCAAAAATATGATACCCGTTTCGCCTGCAGCACATTATAGTTGTGGCGGGGTAAAAACAGATGAGTATGCAAGAACAAGTATAAAAAATTTGTATGCTGCTGGAGAGTGTGCCAGTACTGGTTTGCATGGTGCCAATAGGCTTGCCAGCAATTCTTTATTAGAAGCAATGGTATTTGCACACAGGGCTTTTTTAGATACGATAAATAGTTTAAATGCCCCAAACCCCTCTTTGGTGTTCAAAGAGTCTTTTCCTAATTGGAATGCAGCTGGTACAACTGCTCCCAAAGAAATGATTTTAATAACGCAAAGCCTCAAAGAATTGAAACTTCTTATGAGCGACTATGTGGGTATTGTACGTAACAATGAAAGATTGAAAAGAGCCAGTAGAAGAATAGATTTATTACATGAAGAAACTGAAGCACTCTATCATCGTACTGAAGTATCACCACAGTTGTGTGAACTAAGAAACATGATTACAGTTTCTTATTTAATTATAAAAAGTGCAGAGCTTCGCAAAGAAAGCAGGGGCTTGCATTACAACACAGATTATTTAAGCAAGCAAGTAATTTTACAAAACACTATTTTATAATATGACCCAAAAAATATTTTTTGGGTCATCAAAGAAACAGCTATGGGCAGCTGCATTGGCGTCGCACATTTCATCAATATATCTTTATTCAACTTTTATTATGCATTAGATTAAAAAATAAAAATAAATCTATTGCACAATCTGAAATATTTTCTACCACTTCTGAGAAGATACTTAAGACTTTTTACATCGCATTAAATTAGTTACTATATTATGTTTGTAGAAAAAATAATTTGTAATAATAAATTCAATCCATATTTTTAAAAATGTATTACATCATTTACCCAATATTATATTTATTTTCTCTTCTCCCGTTTTTTATTTTATATGGCATAAGCGATTTTTTTGCCTTCATTCTTTTTTATGTAGTAAAATATAGAAAAGACATCGTTCTCAGTAATTTAACTATTGCATTTCCCGAAAAAACAGAAGAAGAACGCATTAAAATTGCAAAAAAATATTACCAATACTTTACAGATACTTTTATAGAAACTATAAAATTTATTTCAATTTCAAAAAAACAATTACTAAAAAGAAGCATAGGCGATTTTACTACAATAAATAATTTAATTGATAAAGGCTACAGTATAAATTTAATGGCGGGACATCAATTTAATTGGGAGTTTGCAAATTTATTATATGCAATTAATTTAAAAATTCCGTTTGTTGGTGTTTTTACAACTATATCAAATAAAGCAATTGAAAGAATTTTTTTAGATGTTAGAAGAAGATATGGCACAATACTTATTAGTGATTATGATTTTAAAAATAAAATGCATACAGTATTTAAAAAACAATATATGCTTGGTTTAGCAGCTGATCAAAACCCTAAGCGCCCAACTAATACATATTGGATAAATTTTTTTGGAAGACCAACCCCTTTTGCAAGTGGTCCAGAAAAAGGAGCAAGAAAAAACAATGCAGCTGTAGTTTATGTTGGCTTTAAAAAAACAAAAAGAGGGCATTACCAATTTGAAGCTACGTTGCTTTGTGAAGAAGCAGCTAAAACAAAAGAAGGTGAACTAACATTAAAGTACAGAGATATTTTGGAGAAAACTATAAAGCAAGACCCCGCTAATTACCTATGGAGCCATCGCAGATTTAAATTTGAATGGGGTAATGAATATAAAGAATTATGGAAAGATGGTGAATTACCTAAATAAAAAGAGGCTTCTCCTATTTCAGAAACAGCCTCTTTTTATTATTATTAAAAGGTAATTTTATTTAGCTTTTGGTGCTGTAGGTTTTGGCTTTGCAGTAGTTGCAGCAGCTGGTTTATTTCCTGTTGGCTTTGTTGTACTTGGTTTAGTTGCTGGCTTAGCAGCTGGGTTATTTTTTGTAACAAACTCCAAGTTTTTTAAAGCCTGTGCATCAGCGGTATCAAGAGCTAGTGCTTTATTAGCATAACTTATTGCGACAGCTTGGTCTCTTTTTAGGTTAAAAGAATAACTCATCATAAAAGTGTACGCACCTGATAATTGGTCTTTTACCTTTGCTTTATCTGCTACTTTTTCACCTACCTCTATGGCTTTTAAATAGGAAGCAGCTGCAAGACCTGTTGTATTTGTTGAATCTATACCTGCATTAGATTTTGCTAGCATATAAAAACCAAACATATCATCTGGGTATTTTGTTACATATTTATTAAAAACAGAAGAAGCAGAATCATACTTATTTATTCTATAATAAGAATAACCAGCATTGTATAAATCTACATTATTATAATTCTTTTTTACACCAATAACTCTGTTATACCAATTTCCAGCTTGAGCAAAAGCGCCTTTATCTTTGTAATAAACTGCTAAAATTTTCAAATAATCAACTTTGTTTTTTTCAAGTGTATCTAACATTACAGCCTTCTCCGTCATGCTTATAGCGGCTTGCTCATTACCTGCAAATTTTAAGAGTGTATAAGCATAGCCAGAGTAATCACCGGCACCTATTTTAGATGGCAATTGTCTTTTTAAATATTCTTCAAAATTAATTTTAGCATTTGTAGAGTCATTTGTTTTTAAATGAGCATATGCTTTTAAACCAAATAAATTTGGATATGGGCTTGTACCACCAGCAGCAATACACTCATTACATTTTGCAATAGTTTCTGCAAATAATCCTTGAGCAAATTTAATTTCCGCTCTTGCAAAACAAGCACTAGGGTCGTCGTCAGATACTGCTAATGCTTTTTCTAAATAAGAAGCAGATTTTGTAATATCAGTAGTATAATAATACCTATAAAGCGTTTTGAATACTGGTGTATAATTCGCATCTTTTGCTATTGCTTCGTTAAATAAACTTAAGTACAAAGGCTCTTGAGAAATTCCTTGCGTTTGAAACAATCTTCCTTTTCTAAAATACGCTCTTGCATAATTTGGATTTATTGCAATGGCTGCATCATAGGCTTGTATTGCATCACCACCTTTATCTTGTATTTTTCTATATGCATCACCTAAGTTAGCCAATACTTCAGGGTCTTTAAACCCTTTAAAAGTAGTAGCCAATTTTAGTTTTTCTACTGCATAATTTGCATCACCATTTTTTGCTTCAGGGTCACTATTAGGTGAGCCAACTGCGTTTAACACATCTATTCTTTTTGCACCACTTAGGTTTATTGCTGTTTCAAATCTACTTCTTGCATCTGTAGTTTTACCTTCAAGTAATTCTACACTTCCCATTCCAGCTAATACCAATGGGCTATTAGGTGTAGCAGATAATTTTTGTTGGTATAATGCTTTTGCACCTGCAATATCTTCTAAGCCTATCATGGCTTGTCCTAAATAATAAGCAGCAGTCTCGTCTGTAGGGTTGGCTGCATATAATTTTTGAAAAACATCTTTTGCACTTTTAAAACGTTCATAGTACAAAAACTTTTTTCCATCTTCTATTGTTTGTGCAATTGATTTACCAGCAAAAATTGCAGCTACTAAAATCATCACTAGGGTTTTCATTTTTCTCATTTGTTCAAGTTATAATTATAAATACAAGTTTAAATAAATTGTTTCAAATAACAGCAAAAGATTTAATCTTTTGGAAGTTTTTCGTTTAAATTAACATTACGTACATTAAAATTCATCACAGGTCCTAAGTAGGCTCTTTTAAAAATTAATTGCCCTCTTTCGTATTGTAAAAAAGTTGCAAATCCATTGCCCAAACCTTTGTAATTTTCTTTTACAATATAATGTAAACCTCGTACCAATGGATAACGCCTATTTAAAATGCTTTGCTGTGTGGGCAATATAAAAGGTTTATACTGGCACAAATCACATTGTATTAAAGAAATTTTTATTCTTTTTAACATTTCCACTTGAGCATAATCTTCAGGGTTACCAATTCTATTGATACCAACAAAACCTATTGCATTTTCATGTGTTGCAATATAATCAAGCACTTCATCACTATTTTTTACGGCTTTCACAATCGAGGTATCTATTGGCATTCCTTTTAGTACAGAGTCTTGTATAAAACGTACTGTACTAGTTTGCTTTAAACCATCAAAAACAATTATTTTATTTTTATTTATTTTACCTTGTAATGTTTGTCGTAAATCATTTAATGTGAAAAAAGAATCTACACTTTTCTTATTTACAACTACCGCTACCGCATCTGTAGCTACTTCTTGCCAGCCAGGGTTAAATCCTACTTTTGCCCTCATGTACTTATCTTCCGCATCTGTAAGCCCACGAGTTACAATTACCAATCTTGTAGCACTATCATTAAAAAAATCTTTTAAACACTCAGATTCTGTTTTATAAAGTGCATTTATTTTAGTGTTTGGAAAAGATGTTTCATACATTTTTATCTGCTCTTTTATTATGGGCTCAAAAGTTTCATCTACACTAATATTTATACTCCCACTTATTGCAGTATCAGTAATTGCTACTCCTTTTATTTTTTGATTACAAGCTTGTAGTAAAGTAGCTGCAAGCAAAAACGAAATGAATTGTTGACAAATTATTTTTATGTACATATTATCCCTCTCTAAAATAATTTTTTTTGTATCCTCTAAAAATTCTAAAGCCACCATAAATAAAGCACACTACTGCCATAAGTTTTATCATAGCAGGGTCATATAAATCTATTTTTGGTTGTACTGCTTTCGGCGGAAAAAGAAATACAAACCCTGCACATACAATCATAAAACCCATTACATAATTTGTAATACTTTTCATACGTATAATTCCTTTGTCTCTGTTACCTATATTACTTTCTTTTTCAAATTCTTCAAGTGCCATCTTATAAAATTTAAATAATCTATATCATTAATTTAGTTTTGAAATTATTAATCAACTTCAAAAATTATACCTAAAAACAATTACTTTGAAAAAGCAAATTAGGGATAAATATTGAGCAAACTAGTTTGTGGTTGTAAACTTTATTGGAATGCTATAATATACTGATACATTTTCACCTTTTGTTTTACCTGGTATCCATGGTTTCATCTTTTTTACTACTCTTAATACTTCATTGTTATAAGATGCTCCACCATCTTCAATTATCTCTAAATCTTTTAATATTCCATCATAGCCTACTACAAAACGTACTTTAACAGTAATGGTTTCTCCACCTTCAATTTCTTCTGGGTTCACTAAATTTTTTTCTAAATATTTTCTAAGTGCTGCCATACCGCCAGGGTAAGTGGGCATTACCTCGGGGGCATCTACTATTACGTATCTATCTATAACTTTTGTAACAGTAGCTTTTGTAACGCTGTCTACTCCTTTTGGCAAATTAGGTATTACAACCTTTGGTATTTTACCATCAGCTTTTCTATCTTCATCATCAATTAGTGTTTCAGGTAGTAATCCTTCAATTGGTTTTATTTTTATACTGTTTTCTTTAATAATTGGTGTTGTAAAAATTTGTGAAGCAGCTTTTTTTGCTACAGTTGCTTCGGGTTGTTTTGTTACTAATACTTTTGGCTTTTCTGGTTTAATTTTTTCTACTGGTGGTTCAGTCATAACTACATCATTAGGATATTCCTTTGCTATTAAAATTGTTTCTTTTTTTACAAAAAAAGTAAAGGAAGACAATAGCACAACAAGTAGCCCCATCAACCCCAAAGCCTTGTAAAGTCTATTGTTATAAAATTTTCTTAGTGAGTATGCCCCATAGTTTTTATTTCTGTTTTCAAAAATAATATCTAGTACATCGGCTTTTAAAATTGCATCTGTTTTCATAATAAATAGTTTTAAGAATGAGGAGAAAATAAATTAAAAACGGCCGTTTAATTATAAGATGCAAGGGGTGATAAAAATCCATAAATCAGTCAAGGGCTTGAAGATTATTATTGTGTAATTAAATTTTAATACCAAAGCCCAATAATTTGTAAATAGCTAAAATAATTATTGTAAAATACATTTACAAAAGCCATTAAGTTTACCTTTATTAGCCATAAATAAAAGCATTGAAACCATAGGTGATACCCATGAAAGTATTGGATATATAACCTATGCATAATAAAAGCTGAATAAAGAACTATTGTACAAAAGCGGGGGGATGGGCAGTAGTAGCTGCCGCAATAAATATACTTTTAAGTATTGTAAACTTAACTGCGGCACTACTACAGACAGCCCCAACTAAAGCCCAATTATTAACCGCAGCTAAACCGCCCAAAAAATTATAGTCTACCATAAAACTAGCCTTTCTTTCCGTTTGTAAAAACATAGCCGCTTTTTTATATATCATATTTATATTTGCCAAATGAAAATATTGATGGTTTGCCTAGGTAATATTTGTAGAAGCCCAATAGCAGAAGGAATTTTACAACAAAAAGCAAAAGAACATCAATTAAATTGGGTGGTGGATAGCGCTGGTACCAATGGCTTTCATAATGGAGAAGCACCACATACACTGAGCCAAAAAGTTGCAATGCAAAATGGAGTAGACATTAGCAAACAAATTTCTAGAAAATTTGTTATGGAAGATTTTGAACTGTATGATAAAATTTATGTAATGGCGGCTGATGTGTTGGTGGATGTAAAACAAATTGCAAAAGAAAAATTTGATGCTAGCAAAATAGATTTTTTGCTTAATGAATTGCAAATGGGAGGTAATAAAAATGTGCCTGACCCTTGGTATGGCAACGAAGATGGATTTGTGAAAGTATACAAACTAATAGAAAAAACTTGTGAAGCAATAATTGCAAAATATAAATAGTAAAACTAAAATGACTAAACCGAGTTTGCCACAAGGCACTAGAGATTTTGCAGCAGCAACTGTGTATAAAAGAAATTTTATTTTAAATACCATTCGCTCTGTATTTGAATTATATGGGTTTGAACCTTTGGAAACACCTGCCATGGAAAACCTAGATACACTTATGGGAAAGTATGGCGAAGAGGGTGATAAATTAATTTTTAAAATATTAAATAATGGGCTAAACGACCCAAAAAATATTGACAAAGCAACTGAAGGTTTTGAAAAATTAATGGCAGGAAAAAATTCAAATCAGCTTACAGAGCGTGCATTAAAATACGACCTCACCATACCCTTTGCACGGTATGTAGCCATGAACGTAAATACACTTACACTGCCTTACAAGCGCTACCAAATACAACCTGTATGGCGTGCAGATAGGCCACAGCGTGGGCGCTACCGAGAATTTACACAATGTGATGCCGATATAGTTGGAAGTGCAAGTTTGGTAAATGAAGTAGATTTCTGCAATATTTATGACAGAGCATTTACAAAACTTGGGCTTACAAATTATGAACTAAAAATAAATAGTAGAAAAATTTTAGCTGCATTGGCAGAAATAAGTGGTGGTGTTGAAAAAATGATAGACATTACCGTTGCAATAGATAAGCTAGATAAAATAGGTATAGAAAAAGTAAAAGAAGAACTGAACACAAGAGGTATAAATGAAATTAATATTGCAACCATAGAAACATATTTGAATATTAGTGGAAGCAATGCAGATAAAATTATTGCAATAGAAATACTGCTTGCTAATAATGAAATAGGTAAAGCGGGTATAGAAGAATTAAAATATATATTGGCAAATGCTAGCAATACAAATGTATCGATAGACTTTACACTAGCCCGTGGCCTAAATTATTATACTGGTATTATCTTTGAAGCGAAAGCACCAGCCGATGTAAAAATGGGAAGCATTGGTGGCGGTGGCAGGTACGATAACTTGACTGGTATGTTTGGTGTACCTAATATAGCAGGCGTGGGTATTAGCTTTGGTATAGATAGAATTTATGATGTGCTTGAGGAACTGAATTTATTTTCTTCAAGTATTGCCAATGCTGCTAAAGCCATTTTTTTTAACCTTGGTGAAACTGAATTGAATACTGCAATGCAACTAGCAAATATTTTAAGAGGTAATAATATTGCCTGCGAAATATACCCAGAAAAAGTGAAGATAGATAAGCAGTTTAAATATGCAGATAAAAAAGAAATACCATTTGCAATAATTATAGGTGCAAAAGAATTAGAAAATAAAACCTGTATGGTGAAAGATTTAAGAAAAGGAGAGCAAGTGGAAATTGCTTACAATGATTTAACAAATTATTTAAATAATAAATTATAAAAAGAGGTTACTTAAATAAAAATAGTGGTATTAACAAAAAACAAAAACAATTATGCAAAAGCGTATCTATTCATTTTCAGCAATAGCCTTTATGGCAGTATTGCTTTTTACATCTTGTAGCAAAAAAACAAACAAACAGGGGCGCTACATACCCGAAACTGTTGCAGCAGTAATGCACATAAATGGAGAATCATTAAATGCAAAACTACCTTGGGAAGAAATTAAGAAAAACGATTTGTTTGCAGAAATGCAAAAAGATTCTAGCATATCTGGTTTTTCAAAATCTATTTTAGATAACCCAGCAAATACTGGTGTAAATGTAAAGGCAGATATTTTATTGTTTTATGTAAGTGATTCTACTGGCAGTTATGCTGCATTGGAAGGTGCTATTACTGATGATGCAAAGTTTAAAAGTATGTTGCTAGAAAGCAATAAAAATGGTAAAGAAATAGTGAAAGATGGTTATACTTATTTTAGTAGTGATAAGAATTGTGTAGCGTATAATAAAGAAAGATTTTTTGCTGCTATGGAAACAAGTGATTACAATTATATATCCAATCCATTGCCAATACCTTTAGATACTGCTTATACCGATGCAAGCACTACAACAAATAAAAGAGATATGAGCACAGTAGCCTCACAATTAATTTCTTTAGCAGAAAATAAAAGTATGGCAAATAATGAAAAATTTAGTGCGCTTATTGCCAGCAAAGGTGATGCACATTTTTGGTTGAATGCAAAATATTTTGATGTAGCAAAAAAATTAGGCGCTATGGCATCAATGGTTAACCTTAGTAAATTATATGATGGTGCAATTACCGTTGGTACATTAAACTTTGAAAATGGCAAAATAGATATAGATACAAAATCTTATGGTGGAAAAGAAATAACTGATTTGTATAAAAATTATAACGGCACTGGTATAGACAAAACAATGTTGCAAAATATTCCATCGCAAAATGTAGCTGGTGTATTTGCTTTCAACTTTAAACCAGCAGGAATAAAAGAACTTTTGAAGCTTTTAAATATGGATGGACTTGTAAACCTTGGTGCTGCACAAGCTGGTTTTAATTTAGATGATTTTGTAAAAGCAAACAAAGGTGATATTCTTATTGCAGCTACAGACGTAAAAGTAGACTCTACTTCATTTGGACAACCTACTGCTAAAATTATTTTTGCCACTTCTATAGGAGATAAGACATCTTTTAATAAAATAATAGATGCAGGTAAAAAATTTGGTGGTGTTTTGGGTTCAACGGGAGCAGAAAAATTTGCTTTTAATACCAACGAAAAGCATTTTGTTTTCTCAAACGATAAAGAGAGTACCGATAAATTTTTAGCTGGCTCTACTGTGGCCGCACCAAGCTACATAGATAAAATTGTAGGTGGTCCTTTTGGAGGGTATGTAAATTTTCAATATGTACTTGGTATAATGAAACCAAATAAAGATGCGGATAGTGCATCAATAGCAATGTACAATGCATCGCATAAAATGTGGGATAATATGATATTAAATGGCGGCAATTTTAAAGATGGTGGTATTACCCAGCATTGGGAAATAAACATGATTGACAAAACTACCAACAGTTTAAAACAATTAAATACGTATGTAGGTTTTATGTCAGCAATGCAAAAAAAGCAATCAATTGCATTTAATAATAGATGGATGGATGAAGATGTTATGAAAACTGAACCAACTGCCATTACCCCTTAAAAAAAATAATTTTTGAGTATGTTATGAAAAAACTGTCTAGTAAAATAGGCAGTTTTTTTTATGTAAAATCATAATACATTGGTATGTTCCTTTTAAAATAT
>JANXOQ010000432.1 GCA_025357775.1 Ferruginibacter sp.
TTCATTTGCTGTTGCAAAAAGTATTCTCGCTGTTGCTTATCAAGCTCAGATCTAGTTTTGTTGGTTACTTTGTTTTTAAGCTCTGCGTATTGAAGTTCGGTATGCATTAAGCTCATCAATAATTCAGCACGCTCTTTCAAATCACTTAGCTCTAACAATCTTTGTTTATCTTTAAGCTCGCAGTTTAAATTACTACTTACAAAATGTACTAAAAAAGAAGGATTTTCAATATTTTTCAAAATTATACCAGCCTCACTTGGTATGTTCGGAGACAGTCCAATAATTTGCGCTGCCAAATCTTTTACACTTCCAATAATTGCATCTAAATCTGCATCTCCTTTATGTTTAATTTCTTCTAATAAATTGATAGTAGCTTTAAAATATGGCTCTTCGGCGGTTACAGCTACTACTTCAAAACGCTTACGCCCTTGCAAAATTACTGTAGTGCCACCATCTGGCATTTTTATAAGCTTTAGTATTTTTGCTACTGTACCAATATTTACCAAATCAGTAACCGAAGGTTCTTCAACATTAGTATCCTTTTGCGAAACTACTCCCACCAATTTGTCAGCTTTATAAGCATCATTTACTGCTTTTATACTTTTATCTCTACCAACAGTTATTGGGATTACCACTCCAGGAAATAAAACAGTATTCCTTAATGGCAATAATGGTAATTCGCTAGGAATAAGCTCATCATTCACTCCGTCTTCTTCTTCGTTTAGTGGTATTATGGGCATAAACTCCATATCATCATCTTGCCCCTGCAGAAAAATCTTAGTATTCATTAAAATAGTTTAGTTAATTATTTGGGCAAAAATACTTGCTTTAATTCGTATTTTTTGTATAAGTTTTATAGGTCTAATAGCTGTTGCATTTTGTTTTTTTTGTAAAAAACAATCAAAAGTATAATATAAAAATGCTACGCATTTGTAATTAAACAATGGTAATTGTATGCTACTTTTAAAAAACTAGTGCGTTGTTTTATTAACTGATTGATTTTTTTCGTAATTGTCAATATTAAGAAACAATGTTTTAATATGTTCAATTGTTAAAAATGGATTTAGTAAAACAGTCCTTAACCAAAGTCCATTTTTATATTTTGGTAATGATAAAAAAAAGTCAGTTTGCTTTAATAAATATTGCTGTAAATTTTCATTCCATTTATCAAAGTTATCAGCTTTAATATTTTGTGGTTCTCCACGAAAACATAGAATATTCATTTCTGGTTTGCTGGTCATTTTTAAATATGGTCGTTTAAAAATTTCTTTTTCAAATTCTTCTGCTAAGTAAAAACTATAATCAATTAATTTTTCATATCCGTCTTTTCCAAGACTTTGTAATGAAAGCCAAAGTTTTATTACCTCTGCATATTTTGTGCCTTGTACATTTATTTCTCCTAAATTTATATATGAATTTTGTTCTTTCATATAAGGGGCAGATATCCTAAAGTTTTCTACCATTTTACTAAAGTCTTTAAATAAAACCATAGAACAAGTTTTTGCAACATACATCCATTTTTGAGGATTAAATGAAATAGAATCCGCTTGCTCAACTCCACCAATTATATGCTTATATTTTTCTGAAAATATTACTGCCCCTCCATAAATAGCATCAATATGTAACCATAAGTCAAACTTTTTTGCAATTTTTGAAACCTCAATTAAAGGGTCAACATTACCCGATACAGTTGTACCAGCAGTTGCAACAATTGCAAATGGATTTTTGCCTATTTTAATTTGCGCATTAATTTGAATTTCTAAATCGCAAATATCTAGCTTAGAATTGATGTCAGTTTTTATTTTTATTACATTGTCAGTTCCAATTCCTATCATCATTGCTATTTTTTGTATTGATGAATGCGAATGTTCTGAAGTAAAAATAACGGGTTCTTTTTTTAATGAAAAAATATTGCCATTTTTAATATTGAGTTTTGTATTTCTTGCAACTAGCAAAGCTTGTAAATTTGATAGTGTACCACCACTTAGCATTACACCACCTGCTGTTTCGGGAAGTGCAAAAAGTGAAGCAAATTGTTTAGTAAGCGAATATTCTAGCTGAGTGATATAGGGTGACATTTCTAAACTAAGTACATTATTATTTAATGCTGATGCAATAAAATCGCCAATAACTGACCAAAGTGTGGGCATACTATCCATGTGTCCAATATACTTTGGATTAGCAGGGTTCATACTCAAATCATACAACTCCTGTAAGTTTTTTTGAATTTCATTATGAGTTTGAGAAAATTCAGGAATTTTAAAATGAGCTGTATTTAAATATTTTAAGGCAGGATTAGTTGGCTTCTCACTTGCGTTTGATAAAAAGTCTAAAAGTTGATTTATAACTTTTTTTATTAAAGTTTCTACCTCTAAACGATTTGATTTTTGAGGGCTAAGGAATTGATTTAAAATATGATTGTCTAACTGCATAAAATATTTGATTTATTTATTATTTTTAGGGCGAAAAGAAATTTTATTTAACTAAAAAATTTACAAAAAATT
>JANXOQ010000466.1 GCA_025357775.1 Ferruginibacter sp.
TTATTTGCAACAGAATCCCAAACTTGATATTTTCTTTTTACATTAGGGTTAGAAAGTTTTAGAATTAGCCTGTATTTTAAAGCATCTCTTTTCATTCTTTCTTCTTTTCGTTGAATGGATAAAATTGTTAGAGACAAAAAAATTGCAAATAAAATTAATGAAAATACAAAATGAGTACTCACAATAAACCTAAATACTTTATTAGATACTATTTTGTTTTTAAGCGTAACAGGCTTAGTACTTATGCGTTCAGCATTTTTTTCCTCTAATGCTTTATCATTGCTATTTTTTATTAAAGTTTGGTTAATAGTATTTAATAATTTTCCATTTTCGTCAACTAAATATTGTTGATGTTTAAAATTTTTAATACTATTACTTGCAATAATATCCATTCTGTTATTTGTTGCATTTAAAGAGTCTCCAAACTTTATAATCTCATTGACCAAAGTGTTTAGGGCAATTTCAAAACTGTTTATGTCTTTATTTGTAATGGGTGGCATTGTGTTTTTTATATTATTATTTTATCTTTCCAATTCTTCCTCATTCGTCTTATTTCTTTTTTTAACTCCATTTGTATTTTCAGTATGTTGATGAGGTATTTTGCTTAACATATTTGCCAGTATGTTTTTATTCGGATTTGTTAAGGGTTTGGTTGAGGGTTTGGTTGTGTTAACATTTGGGCTTTTATTGTTTAGCTTATTTTCATTTAACTGTTTTAATAGGTTTAAGTAACTGCAACTTTTATCAATTTTACTGCCCGATATCCAAGTGTTGTCTTTATGAAATTTAACACCTTCAATAACATCTATACTTCCCCTCCTAAATTTTAGTTCAGATTTTATTCCGTGGGTTTGCTCCAAGTTTTTAAGCAATGCTTCTATATTTATAGATTTTTGTATTTCTATTTTTATAGCAATATAGATTTTGTATTTTACAGCATCCTTTCCTTTTAGGTTTTTTGTATTTGTAGACTCCATGTTTTTACCCCCTGCGCTAGTGAGCTCTGGGTACTCCTTTTCAATTTCTACTCTAAGTTTGTTTAGTTTTAAAAAATTATGTTTATCCGATATTGTATTTATGTCTAAATCAACCTTCGAAGTAACAATATGAAAATGTGGGTGAGCAGCATCGGTATGTTTTACTACGATATATTGAGCATTACTAAAACCCATGCCGTCGATTAATTTATTGGCAATCGCCTTCATTTTATCGTTAGTAATTTTAACTGCATCGTCTTTGTGAAAACTTACCGAAAAATGTACAACAGGTTTTTTTACTCGTTTGTTTTGATTACTTATCATTTCAAAATCTTTTGCAACCAATTTTGGGTCATTACTTCTTACATCTTTAGCATCTAAAAGCTCAGCTCCGTCCTTACTCATTACATAATCAATAGCACCGCCAAAACCACCTCCTTGAACAATTTTACAAATCATTGTTATTTATTTTTGATAGAATTGCATCTATTTCTCTACGTGTATTTTGAAGTTCAAAAGCAAGGCTTATAAAGTCAATTTGTGAATTTGCTTTATGGGCTATTTGATTCAGATTAGTTGATAACCCAACCAACATTCGATAATGTTTTCTTTCTTCTTCAGTCATTTTAGCAATTACTTCTGTAGATAATACTGCCTGCCTTATAAAGTCGGAGGTTTTGGAATTGCTAGCGACTTTCTTTTCTAAAAAAAAATTGTACTCTATTTCGGTTAGCCTGAATGATATTTTGTGAATTTTATTAATACTATTTTAGTTTAAATTATTAGATAACAGAAGGGGAAAAAATTGATGATTGATGAAAAATGAATTTAACTAATTTATTTACAATTAGTTACACCTTCATCAACTTGTCATCAAAAATAAAAATTGCTCATCATAAAAATTTGTTGATGAAACAATGATGAAAATTTTGATGACTATAACTTATTGATTTTATATATTTTAGTATTTATTCATCTATGTTATTTAATTTTAGAATATCTAAAATTCCTATTTTGTAAAATCTCCCTTTCAAACTATATTCAGAAATGGTATTATCTAATCCAATTCGATATTGGGTATATGAGTTTGAATTATTTGAGGGTTTTAAATTCCAATCGTCTTGCAAGACTTTTCTTATTGATGCTAAATCCCTATTTAGGAATCCTTTTCTTTGTAAATAATCTTGCATATCAGATAATGTAAAACATAAATCTTTTTCACATTCTTTTAAATCTACAATCTGTTGAAGTATCTGCCCCATTTCTGTTTCGAGCTTATTTCTGTTAAACCGTTTTATATGCTTTAATGCGGAATTTGCAATTTGCTCAGGACTAAACCACATTCTTGATGTAGCTTTAGTAGAAAAGGGTCTTTCTATTAAATAATGAATAAAAAAAGATATTTCTTGTTTGAGTTCAGATAATAGACTTCGATTATCATATTTAAGTGGCTCTAATTTTCGAATAAAATATCTGGTTTCAGCTTTATCAATCATAATGAAATTATCTTCATTGTTTGAACATAAAATAAATTTTCCAAAAAACTCGATTTCTTGCCTATCTTGACCTTTTGCTTCAATTTTATAGTATTTTGAAGTACTTAAATTTTTAATTCTTTCCGAATCTTCTTTTCTGTCCAAAAAAGTCTCGTCAACACCAATTATTAATTTATTAGCCCACTCCGCATTAAAATTTGAACGGAAGTCTTCATTACTATTGATAGTCATATTATCACCAAAAACAGCTTTCATGAAATTTAAAAAAGTAGTTTTACCTGTA
>JANXOQ010000496.1 GCA_025357775.1 Ferruginibacter sp.
TCCAGATGCTTGCACACGAATTTGATACGTGTTGGGTTTATGAAATTTTTATTAACGATTCTTATTTATTCTCTGCAGCTTGCACAAGGCAAATGGTATTATCTTCTTTTTCAATTTAAGAAAAGGCTTCCAAAAATGGAAGCCTTTCAAAAGTTACAATGATATTTTTTATTTAATTAACCCAGCAAAATAATTTACGGTACGCACCAATTGTGATACATAACTCATTTCATTATCGTACCAGCTTACTGTTTTCACTAATTGCTTATCGCCTATAGTTTGTACTTTGGTTTGTGTTGCATCAAATAAAGAACCAAAAGAAATTCCAATAACATCGCTGCTTACAATTTCATCTTCGTTGTAGCCAAAACTTTCGTTTGAGGCAGCTTTCATGGTGGCATTTACTTCTTCTGCAGTTACTGTTTTTTCTAAAATAGAATATAATTCTGTAACGCTCCCTGTAATTACTGGTACTCTTTGTGCACCACCATCTAGCTTTCCTTTAAGCTCTGGAAGTACTAAGCCTATTGCCTTTGCAGCACCTGTACTGTTTGGTACAATATTAGCAGCCGCTGCTCTACCTCTTCTTAGGTCATTCTTTGGGTGCGGTGCATCTAGCGTATTTTGATCATTGGTATATGCATGTATCGTACTCATAATACCTGTTACAATTGTGTATTTATCGTTTAATGCTTTTGCCATAGGCGCTAAGCAATTGGTTGTACAACTTGCGCAACTTATAATTGTTTCGCTACCATCCAGTATTGCATGGTTTACGTTAAAAACAACGGTTTTTAAATCCCCCGTAGCTGGTGCAGATATTACTACTCTTTTTGCGCCAGCTGTAATGTGTGCTTTTGCTTTTTCAGCATCGGTAAAAAACCCTGTGCTTTCTATTACAACATCTACATTATGCGCTCCCCAAGGTATTTGTGCTGGGTCTTTTTGTGCGTATACTTTTACTTCGTGCCCGTTTACTACTATTGCGTTTTCGGTGGAGGTTACGGTTTCGTTAAAACGCCCTTGTGCACTATCGTATTTTAATAAATGTGCCAACGTAGCTGGGCTTGTAAGGTCATTAATAGCAACTACATCTATACCTTGCATATTGTGTATTTGGCGAAATACTAAACGTCCTATTCTTCCAAAACCATTGATTGCAACTTTTACTGAACTCATAATTTTTATTTTTTTCTATATTGTTTTTAGATTTGCAAAATTACATTTTGTTGTGGATTAGTGTAATTATTTTTTTATGGTTTCTTTATTGATAATCCTAAAACATATTTTTGCAAAAAGAAAGATGGTAAAGTGTAATTTTTTCATACTTTTACCTTTAAATCTTAAAATAAAAAATATGAAACGTTCAGGCATTATTATTTTAGTAGTAGTTGGTATTCTTGCTTTATGGGCAATTTCTGTAAGAAATGGTCTTGCAACATCCGAAACAGGTATTAATGGTAAATGGGGTGAAGTAGAAACACAATTTCAACGAAAAATGAAACTGTATGAAAATGTAATAGCAACTATTAAGGGGTCCGCAAAAAATGAAGATACTACACTTATAAAAATTACCCAATTACGTTCTAAAATACCTGCAAATATTAATGCTAACGACCCACAAGCATTAGCAGACGCTAACAGGCAACTTGACCAAATGAAGAGTGCTATCAATATAAGCGTAGAAGCGTATCCTACATTGCAAGCACAGCAAGGGTTTAGAGATTTTCAAGCTCAAATAGAAGGTACTGAAAATAGAGTTACTGTTGCTATTAGAGATTGGAACCAAGCTATTACTGAATACAATACAAAATTAGTAAGCTTTCCTAACAATATTTTAGCAGGCATTTTTGGCTACAAAGCAAAACAAAATTACAAGTCTGATGCTGGTGCAAAAGACACTAAAGTTGATTTTGGAGCATAAAAAAAATTAGCGTGGGTATATTTCCTTTATTTAAAAAAGCACCTTTTTTTACCGAAGAAGAAAAACAACGTATTATAACTGCTATAAGAAGTGCAGAGCAATATACGAGTGGAGAAATGCGTGTATACATTGAAAGCAAAAATGCATATGTAGACCCACTAGATAGGGCTGCGGAAGTTTTTTACAAGCTTAAAATGGATAAAACGGACAACAGAAATGCAGTACTACTATACATTGCTATGGTAGATAAAGAATTAGTGCTTTTTGGGGATGAAGGAATATACAACCAAGTAGGAGAACTATTTTGGAGTAATGCTGTAAAAAACATGATAGCCCAATTTGTAGGAGAAGATATTTGTGATGGCATTGTGAAATGTATAAAAACAATTGGTGACACACTCCAAGAAAAATTTCCTTACAACTCGGTTACAGATAAAAACGAATTGCCAGATGATATTGTTTTTGGAAAATAATAAAAATATTTTCTGCATTTAAAACAAACAATGAAAAAACTATTTCTCACATTTATAGCTACCCTATTTGGTTTAATAGTTTTTTGTCAATCTAATTTTGACATTGAAAAACTGCTTATACAAAAACCTGTACCACAAAAATTAGTAAATGATTTTGCAGGTATTTTAACAAGCGACCAAGCAAACACACTAGAGCAGAAATTAATTGGCTTAGATGATAATACTACTACCCAAATAGCAGTTGTTATTGTACCTAGTATGGGAGGCAACGACATTTCAGATTTTAATGTAAAACTACTACGTGCATGGGGTGTAGGTGGCAAAAAAAATAACAATGGAGTTGTTGTTTTAATATGTGTAGAAGATAAAAATAGAAAAATAAATATTGCTACTGGCTATGGTGTAGAGGGTGCATTGCCCGATATACTTTGCAAACAAATTATTGAAAACGAATTTATACCAAGTTTTAAAGGCAATGATTATTACAGAGGTATAGACCAAGGCACAAATGCAATAGTAAAAGCAGTAAGAGGTGAGTATGATGTAAAAAGAAACAGAAGCAGCAATGGTGGGGGTGGTAGTATTGTTTTTTTATTTCTGATTATAATTATATTTTTTATAATATCTAGCAGAGGTGGTAGAGGCGGAGGCGGATCGTTTATGAGCCGCAGAGGACAAACTGGTATTGGTAATGCACTGCTTATAAATGCACTTTTTGGTGGCGGAGGTGGAAGTGGAGGTGGTGGATGGTCTGGAGGTGGTAGTGGTGGCTTTGGAGGCTTTGGTGGTGGAAGTGGTGGTGGTGGTGGTGCCAGTGGGAGTTGGTAATTTTTAAAGCAAATAAAGTATAGGATTAACTAAAATAATTATATTCTAAGAATTAAGCCTTCTACTATTATAGGAGGCTTTTTTATATAAAGAGATTTTTTTCATTGTTTAAAATTCTTAGATAAGTCTAATTTTAATAATTAAGATTATGTATTATGTTAGCAAGCTGTAGGGTTTTACCCGATTTTGAAAAATCGTTAAGAAAATTTGAATGTTTGTCGTTAAGAAATGAAATCAATGTTACAAATGTTTGGAAAAAATTCAATTTGGGTAAGTCCTACTAATGCTATGCTTTGTACAAATGCTGTAACTGATTTCATTTTATACAAACATTCAAATTTTTAGCTTTTTTTCTAAAGTCTTATTTTTTT
>JANXOQ010000415.1 GCA_025357775.1 Ferruginibacter sp.
TTCAATTTTAAATTAATATTGCAGATTACTTCCTTTTTAATTACAATATTAATTACACAAATTATAAAGAAGTAAAATGTTTTAATAATAAAAATATGTTCATTCAAAGCAAATTATGGCAAAGAATTTATTAATAGTAGAATCACCTGCAAAGGCAAAAACAATTGAAGCAATTTTAGGAAAAGACTTTGAGGTACGAAGTTGTTTTGGTCATATTAGAGACTTAGAAAAAAATGACATGGGAATAGATATTAATAATAATTTTATGCCCAAATACCTTGTGCCTCCAGATAAGGATAAGGTTGTAAAAGATCTAATAAGTGCTGCAAAAAAATCTGATGAAGTATGGCTAGCATCCGATGAAGACCGTGAGGGAGAAGCAATAAGTTGGCATCTTGCCGAGATTTTAAAGCTAGACCCTAAAACAACAAAGCGCATTGTTTTTCATGAAATAACCAAACCGGCAATACAAAAAGCAGTAGCCAACCCAAGGCTAATAAATATGAACTTGGTAAATGCACAACAAGCACGCCGAGTGGTAGATAGAATTGTGGGCTTTGAGCTAAGCCCTGTACTATGGAAAAAAATAGGAATGCAAGGCGGGCTTAGTGCTGGTCGTGTACAAAGCGTAGCTGTAAAATTAATAGCAGAAAAAGAAAGAGAAATAAATAGTTTTAATGCTGAAAGTAGTTTTAAAATAGAAGCTACCTTGGTAGCAACAGATTTGAATAATAGAGCCGTATCTTTTAAAGCAGAAGGTGCAAAATTTGATGTTCAAAGTGGTGCAGAACAATTTTTGCAAACTTGCATTGCTGCAAATTATACAGTAAAAGATATACAAGTAAAACCTGGAAAACGTACTCCTGCCGCACCTTTTACTACATCTACCTTACAACAAGAAGCTAGTAGAAAATTGGGCTACGGTGTAAGTAAAACTATGCTACTTGCACAAAAACTATATGAAAGTGGTAAGATTACTTATATGAGAACTGATAGCGTAAACCTTGGGGAAACAGCCATGGATGCTATAAAAAAAGAAATAAATAGCAGCTTTGGCGATAAGTATTTACAAATACGCAAATACAAAAATAAAAACGAAAGTGCACAAGAAGCACATGAGGCTATACGCCCTACTTACATGGATGCTCGTGTGGTGGCAGACCAAGACCTTACGAGATTATATGAGCTTATTTGGAAGCGTACTATTGCATCTCAAATGGCAGACGCTATTTTTGAAAAAACAACTTCAAAAATAGAAATAAGTACCAATAAAGCTGAACTAAGTGCAAGCGGTGAGGTATTAAAATTTGATGGCTTTTTAAAAGTATATCTTGAAAGTACTGATGAAGAGGAAGAAGAAAATACAGAGGGGGAGAGTAGATTGCCTACACTCACAATTGGGCAAGTATTAGGTTTTAAAGAAATGACGGCTTCTGAAAGATTTACTAGACCAGGTGCAAGATATACTGAAGCATCACTTGTAAAAAAACTAGAAGAATTAGGCATTGGTAGACCAAGTACCTACGCTCCTACCATTTCGACAATTGTAAAAAGAAACTATGTTATAAAAAGAGATAAAGACCCAATAAAAAGAACAGTTCGTTTGGTAACATTAAAAAATGATTTCATTACTAAAACACAAAGCGAAGAAAATACGGGTGCAGAAAAAAGTAAATTGTTTCCTACAGATTTGGGATTGGTAGTTACTGATTTTTTGAGTGAACATTTTAAAAGAGTAATGGACTATTCTTTTACAGCAAATATTGAGCAAGAATTTGATAACATTGCTGAAGGTAAATTGGTATGGAATACTATGGTGGGTGATTGGTATAAGCCATTTCATGCAGGAGTAGAGCATACATTAGAAAATGCAGAAAGAGCAAAAGGTGAAAGAATATTGGGCAATGAAGAAAGTACTGGAAAGCCCATCATTGCTCGTATGGGGCGCTTTGGACCTATGGTGCAAATAGGTGCACAAACAGATGATGAAAACGATAAACCAAGGTTTGCAAAACTTACAGCGGCTCAAAGCATAGAAACTATTACGCTTGAAGAAGCGCTAGAATTATTTAAGCTAGGCGCACCATTAGGCCAGTACGAAGGATTGGATATAACGGTTGGTATAGGCAGGTTTGGCCCATATGTAAAATTTGGAGATGCGTTTGTATCTATGCCAAGGGGCGAACAAGCAAGTGCCGTAGACTTACAAAGAGCTATAGAAATAATAGAAGCTAAAAGAGTGGAAGATGCGCCAATAGCCCACTACCAAGAAAAAGCAATAACAAAAGGCAAAGGAAGGTTTGGTCCATTTATAAAATGGAATGATATGTATATAAATATTCCTCGAGCTTACAATTTTGATATACTTACTCAACAAGATTGTAACGAACTTATTGATAAAAAATTAGAAAAAGAATCAAACAGAATTATACAAAACTGGGCTGAAGAAAAAATAACTTTAGAAAATGGG
>JANXOQ010000021.1 GCA_025357775.1 Ferruginibacter sp.
AGAGCTTAATTAATTAACATTAAAAAATAATTTTTTTTAGCCTAAACATACTTTTCACTATAAAATTTATTGTGAGAAATATGTTCAATTTTTGCTCTCTTTTTGTTTTTTGTAAAAATACGTTTTGCCAAACTTTTAATCAGCTAAACAAACAATGTATAACCCTCCCCAATGGGTGGAGCCTCACTTTGTAGGCAAAAGTTTGTCACTAGGAGATTTACCCTTAAATATTGCTGTAAGCAAAAGAAATAATGTGAATTAAAGAGCGTATGGAGAGTTTGCAGATGATAGCAAAGCAAATACTCCTGCATTAAAAAAATAATTTGTGTATTTATTTTGAAGGATTTAAAATGAATGTAGAAGACAACCTTTGTTTTACAAAAGTGAAACAAGATTTTGATTCTTAAATTGCCATGAATACATTATCACAATTGAGTAAGATATGTTTTGGTAATGACCATACTGTTGTTAGGCACATTGCAATCTCGGAAAGCCAAAATAGAATAATTTAGACAAATGCACCAAAACTATTTGTAAGTTTGTTTTTTAGAAAATTATATGGCAAACTACAGAATGAAAGCAAAATATCTAAATCCATTTACAGATTTCGGATTTAAGAAAATCTTTGGAGAGGAAGCATGTAAACCTCTGCTTATTGATTTCTTAAACGCTTTGTTGCCTCAAGCAGATAAAATTATTGACTTAACATTTAAGAACAATGAACAGCTTGGACAAACTGACCTTGACCGAAAAGCTATCTATGATATTTATTGTGAAAATGAAAAAGGAGAAAAGTTTATTGTAGAATTACAAAAAGCGAAACAAAATTATTTTAAAGAAAGGACTATTTACTATTCCACTTTTCCAATTAGAGAACAAGCTGAAAAAGGAGAATGGAATTACAATCTGAAAGCAGTTTATTGTGTTGGAATTTTGGACTTTACATTTGACGACTATGAGACAGAACCTGAAAAAAGTGAAGTAGTTCACACTATTAAACTTAAAAACCAAAACGGTAAGACATTCTACGATAAGTTGACTTTCATTTATCTTGAAATGCCAAATTTTAAGCAGTTAGAAAATCAATTAGAAACCCGATTGGACAAATGGCTTTATTTTATCAAACATTTGGAAGACTTTCAAACAATCCCTACGATATTTTCTGATGAAGTTTTTAGCCAAGCATTTGAAAAAGCTGAACTTGCTAAATTTGGACAAACTGAATTGGCAAGCTACGAAAACAGTTTGAAAATTTATAGAGACCTAAAAGGAGTTATTGACACAGCTTTTGACGAAGGAAAAATTGAAGGAAAAATTGAAACTGCAAAATCGTTAAAGAAATTGGGGATTTCAGTTGAGACAATTATTGAAGCAACAGGATTGACAAAACTAGAAATTGAAAAACTCTAACCTGCATAAAGGTCAGACTGTTTACGAAAAGGCGGATCTTCTCCTTAAGCATGTTTAGCAGATAATGATTTAGCAGTAGGAATGTTGATTGAGTATTTATTTAAATTGAAAATATGAAATGGAATTGCCATTTTTATTTTGGAAGATGATGTACAAAATTGAGCAGACCATATGGATGCATACAGAAGCACCATATACATTGCTGTTGGATTTGTGAAAAGAAATTTTGTAGAAAATTCAATGTATTCTACTTTATCTATGCTAAGAACGATTGAATTAATTTTAGAAATGCCGCCAATAACAAAGTATGATGCTGCGGCTTTACTAATGTTTTATTGTTTTCAAGAAAAAGTATTGCCTTCAAATTTTTTGGCAATCACACCTACAATAAATTTGATTGAGAAAAATATTGCTTCAAATTATTGGCAACAAAAATCGGATAACATCAATTTTGTAAAAGAAGATGCTCTAGATGATAATGAATTAAATAAAATTTTATAGGTAACAATGAGAGGAGAAAATAGCATTTTGATATCGCCCAAGCGGGCAGTATTTATAAGGGTCACAGCCAAAAAATATGCCGATGATTTACGAATAATTTTACAAGAATATTTTGTCGTCAAAAAAATATTTTAAAAATTTATTTGATAATTTTAAAAAAATATTTCATTTTTAAATTGCAAAAAAAATTAAAATAACAAAAAATGTTACTCACAAAACTTCATATTGACTTAACAAATTTCTTTAGTTTTATAAAGGGAGATGATACTAATTGCTGGGCATGTTGTGCCAATGAATAGTAAAAAATTATTTGATATAACAAAAGCCCCGCCTACAACAGCGGGGATTTTTATGTCAGTTGGTTTGAGTTATAGACCTTTCAGTCTGAGCCTTTCGAAT
>JANXOQ010000028.1 GCA_025357775.1 Ferruginibacter sp.
TACCAAATACTTATGAACTAAATTGGAATAGCAGCATTAAAAAAATATTTAGTAAATTAAATTATGAACAAGAAAAATTTTGGAATGAAGAAAGAATTTTAAAAGCCAAACAAAAAAACATGACGCCTTTACAAGTGTATATAATGGCAAGTATTGTGGAAGAAGAAACCAATAAAGCAGAGGATAAGCCAATAGTGGCAAGCGTATACATTAATAGAATAAATAGCGGGCAAAAATTAGAAGCAGATCCAACGGTTAAATTCTCCATGAAAAATTTTGGTTTGAAGCGAATTTTATTTACACACTTAAAATTTGAATCGCCTTTTAATACCTACCTGCATACAGGCTTGCCACCAGGGCCTATATGTACTCCATCTACCAAAACTATAGATGCGGTTTTAGATGCACCAAAAACAACATATATTTTTTTTGTAGCCAAGCCTGATTTTAAAGGGTATTCAAATTTTGCATCTACGTACGCAGAGCACCAAGTTTTTGCTAAACAATATCAAGATGCATTAACAATATTAATGAAGAATAAGAAGTAGGTTGTAAATTTTTAGATAAGTTTATCATTGTTTTATAAATAATATCTTGGCAGGGTTGTATCATTTTTACTTAAACATGTTTTATCTATTTACATTTTTATTTTTCGCATTTCTTCCCAAAGAGTTTCCTGATTATAGCTATATTCTTAATGCATACCCTTAAGCATATTTAAGTCAGCTTGGCATAAAATTGGGTAATGCAAAACTAGGTTACAAGAAATTTTTTTTATTTTAAATCTTTAACTTTTCTCACATTTTAACTCCTCAAAACTTTCCAATGCTTATTTCCCTAAAACTCCATAATTTTAATTTCTAAAAACTATATACAATGGCTTTACACATGGTAGATGACCCAGATGGGCAAGATGATTATGTAGATGATAATTCAGGCGGCGGCGGAGGTGGAAATAGTGGTGGTGGCCTTAACATCGGAAGTCTCCTTGGTTTTTTACCAATCATTATTAGCTTATTTAGAGGCAGAGGAAATAGTAACAGTAGTAATGGTACGCCCAATAAAGGCGGATGTGGTGGCAAGAGTATGATTATACTTTTGGCAATAGCAGTAGTTGCATATTTCCTTTTTTTTAGGGGTGGTTGCAATATGTTTAAGCAAACTGCTGGCACCACAGAAAGTAATAAAGCTTTTTCAGAAACAGGCTATAATTTTGATGCGAACCAAACCAAAAAAGCACAGGTATACGAAGGGCTTGAAGATGACAATATAAAAAACCCTTTGCCCGAAAGTGTATCCCTTGCTGCGTTTGCTCCTAGTAGACTTAACCAAGGTAAGCAAGGTAGTTGTGTAGCATGGAGCAGTGCATATGCAGCACGTACAATTTTAGAAGCAGCTAGCACACGTCAAAACCCTAATGATATTGCTTTTAGTCCAGCTTTTATGTACAACAATATTGCGCTAGAAGATTGCCAAGGTTCTTACATACAGAAAGCAATGGAGTTTATGCAAGTAAATGGTGCAGCACGTATGCAAGATTTTAGGTACGATGAAAATGATTGTAGTCGCCAAGCATCTGGTAGTATTGCGCAGCAAGCAAAGCAAAATGTAATACATGGTTTTCATAGGCTTACAGAAACGGATGAAGTAAATGGAATAAATATTAGGGCTGTAAAAGAACATTTAGCAAAAGATGCCCCAGTATGCATTGGAATGATGGTTGGTGGTACTTTTATGCAAAGAATGATGGGACAAAAAGTGTGGCATCCTAACGCTGAAGATAAGGATATGACAGGTTTTGGTGGGCATGCAATGTGTGTAATAGGGTATGATGATAGGGTAGAAGGTGGTGCATTTCAAATAATGAATAGCTGGGGTACTGAGTGGGGGCAAAATGGTATAGCTTATGTGCGTTATGGAGACTTTAAAGCCTTTGTAAGAGAAGCTTACGGGCTTGACCCACTTGCAAAAAGAGGTGCAGCACTCAACGTTGCTTTTGAAGCAACCATAGGTTTGTTTGACCCACTTACACGTACAAACGTTCAACTAAAAAGTGCTGGTGGCAATTTATTTAAAACAGTAGCACCTATAAAAAAAGGCTCTAAGTTTAAAATAGAAATAAAGAATGCAGTAGAGTGTTATATTTATATTTTTACACCAATCGAAGGTAAGAGTACTGTCCTTTTTCCTTATAAGCCTATACACTCTCCATACTGCGGTATTACTGGTTATCGGCTTTTTCCTAAGGGGCAATCTATAGAGGCAGACCAAGTGGGAAGTAAAGAAGAAATGGGTGTAGTAGTAAGTAAAATAAAACTAGATTACAACTCATTAAATTCTCAAATAAATGCAAGTACAAAAGCAGATTTTGCAGGCAAATTAAATGATGCAGTAGCTGCAAATGCTATTACAAATGTTAGCTATAGCAATGGTGCAAGTGGCAGTATGAATTTTAAAAGCACTGGTGATACAAAAAATATTGTAGCTTGTATAGTGGAAATAGATAAGCAGTAAAATTCGATATTAGATTTTTAGATAATAGACACAAGATAAAATGCAATGTATTTTATTTTGTGTCTTTTTTTATATACTTGCAACTAGAAGCATTGGCTTTAAAAGATGTATCAACATCATGAAATAGTAATGGTAGCAGATAATTTAGGCTCAATACCGCATAATACTTCTCTGATGATTGTTACATCAAATAAAAAATGTTGTGAAATTTTTGTATCTTCAACAGATCTAAAAAATGGAATAGTTATAATAAATTTAGCAGAGTAATAATTTTTTTGAAGTAGGCACTTACTCACTCCATTTTTAATTGTGTTAAATAAACTGGTTTATGTTTAATCATTCTACAAGTTAGATTATGGAAGATACTATCGAATGATTTTATTCTATTAAATCT
>JANXOQ010000080.1 GCA_025357775.1 Ferruginibacter sp.
GTTTTCAGCAAAAATATATTGGTGATGAGTTTAATGTTTATAGAAGTTTGCGTAGTGTAAACCCAGGACCATATTTGTTTTATTTTGATTATGGCGATTATAAATTGTTGGGCAGTAGCCCCGAAAGCCAAGTCGTTATAAAAGATGAAAAAGCAACCGTACACCCGATTGCAGGAACATTTAGGCGCACAGGAAATGATGAAGCGGACAAACAACTAGCCATAGATTTAGAAAACGATGCCAAAGAAAATGCTGAACATATTATGTTGGTGGACTTGGCAAGAAATGATTTGAGTAGAGTTTGCAATAACGTAAACGTAACCCAGTTTAAAAACATCAATTTTTACAGCCATGTAATACACATGGTAAGCGAAGTGCAAGGTAATATTGGCGAAGAAAAAAATCCATTTAAAATTATGGCTTCTGTTTTCCCCGCAGGTACATTAAGCGGTGCACCAAAGTTTAAAGCCATGCAATTAATAAATAGTATTGAGGAAAATGAACGCAGTTTTTACGGCGGTGCAATAGGGTATATTGGTTTCGATAAAAGTTGCAACCACGCTATTATGATTCGTACTTTTTTGTGCAGAAATAATACGCTCACCTATCGTGCAGGCGCAGGCGTAGTGGCAGTAAGCATTCCGCAAAATGAGTTGGAAGAAGTAGGGCATAAGTTGGGAGCATTGAGAAAGTCGATTGTATTGGCGGAGGGGATAGCCCCCTAAATCCCCCACAGGGGGACTTTTAGTCTTTTATACTTTGAAGTAAATCTAAAGTAGTGAGGTGAGATTTTTTGGGCAATCCCGATACTACGTGTAGGGATGTCACTCACTTGTACGGCATACCGCTATTGATCTTTTATTATGAAATAGGTAAAAGCGAAAAAATAGAATGACAAAAAATTTTGAAATGTAAAAACATAAATTTCAAACATTATTTAATGTTAACACCAATTTTGAGCCTTTAAAAAATAAAAAAAATTATAAACATTAAAAAAATAAAAAAACTTTAAATCCTCACAGACTTCCTAAGTCCCCCTGCGGGGGATTTAGGGGGCTTTAAAACATCATCATGAAAATTCTAGTATTCGACAATTACGATTCATTCACTTACAACCTAGTACATCTAGTAGAAAAAATTACAGATGTAAAACCAGCTGTATTTCGCAATGATGAAATTGCTTTAGAAGATGTAGCACAGTACGATAAAATAATTTTATCTCCAGGGCCAGGCATACCCGTGGAAGCAGGGTTATTATTGCCATTAATAAAAATGTATGCAGCTTCAAAACCCATATTGGGTGTATGTTTGGGGCATCAAGCTATAGGAGAAGCATTTGGTGCAAAGTTGATAAATTTAGATACTGTTTTTCATGGTGTAGCAACAAAAATTATTCAAACAGAAAACAAATCTCTTTTGTTTAAAGGATTTGAAAATGAATTTGAAGCAGGTCGTTATCATAGTTGGATTATAGATGCTGCAACTGTACCAGAAGGATTTGAAGTAACAGCCGTAGATGAAAATAATTACATCATGGCTATGCAACACAAAATGTACAATTTGCAGTCGGTACAATTTCATCCTGAAAGTGTGCTTACGCCTAATGGGGAAATGATGATGAGGAATTGGCTTGAGGAGTAGTTGAAAGTTGTTGAAAATAGTTTAAGGGTTGATTGATTTTTAAATTAAAAAACAGATAGAAAAAAATATTTTATAAACTTAAAAAAAATGGAAGTCTTCAATTTATTGCAGACTTCCCAAGTCCCCCTTCGGGGGATTTAGGGGGCTATATGAAAAAAATACTAAACCTTCTTTTTGAATACAAAAGCTTAACCGCCGAGCAAGCAAAAGAAGTAATGATGAATATTGGCAAAGGCATTTATACTGATGCAGAAGTAGCGGCATTTACAACCGTATATCTCATGCGAACCATTACTATTGCTGAGTTACAAGGTTTTAGAAATGCACTAATGGAAATGGCTTTGCCTATTGTATTTGATGATGATGTAATAGACATTGTAGGTACAGGCGGAGATGGTAAGAATACTTTCAACATTTCTACTATTGCAAGTTTTATTGTAGCAGGTACGGGTAATAAAGTAGCCAAGCATGGCAATGTTGCCTCTACTTCGGTTACGGGAAGCAGTGATGTATTGCTACAATTGGGTTATACTTTTAAGAATGATAATGCTGTGCTTAAAAAAGAATTGGAAGTAGCTAATATTACTTTTTTGCATGCACCATTATTTCATCCGGCACTAAAAGCAGTGAGCCATGTAAGAAAACAATTGGGTGTAAGAACATTGTTTAATATGATGGGGCCGTTGGTAAACCCCGCCAATCCTGCGGTGCGCATGCTTGGTGTATATAATGCAGAAATGGGGCGAATGTATAATTATTTATTGCAAAATGATACCGCAAAATTTTGTATTGTAAATAGTTTGGATGGCTATGATGAAATAAGTTTAACTACCGATACCAAAGTAATAACAGCAGCAGGTGAAAAAATATACACTGCTTATTATCTTGGCAAGCGTACTGTTTCGCCAGAAGATATAGCAGGTGGTAACTCACCTGAAGAAGCAGCAAAAATATGTACAAGTATTTTGAAAGGCGAAGGTACATGGGCTCAAAATGCTGTAGTGCTTGCCAATGCTGCTATAGCGTTGCATACAACAGAAAAATATGCTGATTATGATACTTGTATGCAAATGGCAGTAGAGAGTTTGGAAAGTGGTAGAGCTTATGAATCGTTGAAGAAAATAGTTTGTTAGCTGATTATAAAAAGTTGTTAAGTTTTCCAAACTTAACAATAGGGACAGATTGCAAATGACGAAGTTCGATTTTTTAAGATTGTCAGGGTGAGCTTGTCGAACCCGTTGCTTTAAACGAATCCGCCTTCGACAAGCTCAGGCTGACATTTTAATAGTTCGAGAGTAAACGTTTTAAATGGAGTGTAATTAGCAGCTTAAAAAAGCTTTACGATGTATAAAAGAAAATTACAAATAAATTTATCCACGTGGAATATGCATATCGAATAACTAAACTAAGAAAAAATAAAATGAATATTTTAGACAAAATAATTCAACACAAAAAGTTAGAAGTTGCCAAACGAAAACAAATTGTTTCGCAAGATTCATTAATGCAAACAGATAACTTTAATAGAAAATGTTTTTCATTAATCAAAAGTTTATCAAAAGAAAACAGTACAGGAATTATTGCTGAGTTTAAAAGAAAATCGCCAAGCAAAGGTTTTATAAATGAGCATGCCGATATATTAGCAGTAACAATAGGATATGCAAATGCAGGAGCAGCATGTTTATCTGTTTTAACAGATGCCAATTTCTTTGGTGGTAGCACTTCCGATTTGGTAGCTGCAAGAGTAAATAATATTCCCATTCTTAGAAAAGATTTTATCATAGATGAATATCAAATTGCAGAGGCAAAAGCAATGGGAGCAGATGTTATTTTATTAATAGCAGCTTGTCTTTCTCCTGAGCAAGTACAATCACTTGCAAAATATGCGGTATCTATAGGGCTTGAAGTTTTGCTAGAATTGCATGATGAAACAGAACTTGCACATATCTGTGATGAAATAATTTTAGTAGGTATAAATAATAGAAATCTAAAAGATTTTAAAGTAGATATTGATGCCTCATTAAGAATGGCAAAACAAATACCTAACAACAAAATTAAAATTGCTGAAAGTGGTATTAGTGATGCTGCTATGATACAAACTTTTAGGAACGCAGGATTTCAAGGATTTTTAATTGGAGAAATGTTTATGAAAGAAGCTAATCCTGCCTTGGCTTTTAATAACTTTGTACAAAATATAAAACTATGATGAACATTAAAGTTTGTGGAATTACTTCTAAAAAGCAATTGCAACAACTCGAAGGATTAAATATTGCTTATGCAGGATTTATTTTTGTAGAAAACTCTCCACGTTTTGCAGGAGAAAAAATGGCCGATGAAGATTTAATAGGCATGGATTTAGACATTAAAAAAGTGGGTGTTTTTGTAGATAAGGAGTATGAAGATGTGATGGAAATGGTAGAAAAATTTGAACTGGATATGGTGCAATTGCATGGCAATGAAAGCCCAGCTTTGTGTGCAGAATTATCGGAAGATATAGAAGTAATAAAAGTGTTTAATATTGGAAATGAAACAGGCTCCATAGATGAATTGATAGCTCCTTATGATGATGTTTGCGATTACTATTTATTTGACACAGCAAGTAAAGGTGCGCAAGGTGGTACAGGCAAAAAATTTGATTGGAAAAAATTAACAGAAGCCAAAATAGAGAAACCATTTTTCCTAAGTGGTGGCATTGGTCCTGAAGATGTGGACATGATAAAAAAATTTAAACACCCTGATTTTTTTGGAATAGATGTAAATAGCAAATTTGAAAAAGACCCAGGGGTAAAGGATATGGGATTGGTGCTTGGGTTTGTAAAAGATTTAAAATAATAAACTACAAATGATTTCATAAGTGTAATTATTGGGTTTACTTACAAAGAGTTTAAAAAATAAGATTTGAAAAAGAACAACCAACAAATATTTTCTCAACCCGACGAGCATGGTTACTACGGTGAGTTTGGGGGTGCATTTATTCCTGAAATGTTGCATGCCAATGTAGAGCAACTGAGAAAAAATTATTTAAAAATATCTTCTACAAAAAAGTTTAAGCAAGAATTTGATTTACTCTTAAAAGATTTTGCAGGGAGGCCCACGCCACTATACTTTGCAGAAAACTTAAGCAAGCAATACAATACAAATATTTACTTAAAGCGTGAAGATTTGTGCCATACAGGTGCGCATAAAATAAACAATACAATAGGGCAAGTGTTGGTAGCTTTGGCATTGGGCAAAAAAAGAATCATAGC
>JANXOQ010000081.1 GCA_025357775.1 Ferruginibacter sp.
AATTTTTGAATTAAAAAAAATAGATTTCTTTCTCTCCCATCCTTTTGGTAAATTACATTACAATTATTTATATATGCAAAAGCGCTTCTTCCCTACCCTTATCTATCTTCTAATTTTAATAGGTATTTTGTCATCATGTCATAAATCCAAAGATTTAGTTTTTAAGGATTTTAAAAACCTTACTGTTGATAAGCTAAGTTTTGTAGGTGCAAAATTGAAAGTAGATTTGCTTTACTACAATCCTAATAATTTTAGTTTACAACTTAATAGAACTGACCTAGATATTTTTGTGGATAGTACCTTTTTGGGTCATTCTAGCCAAAATGTGCAAATAACAGTACCTAAGAGAAACGATTTTACCCTACCGCTAACAGTAGATTTAGACGTTAAAAACTTGCTTAAAAATGGGTTATCAGGTTTAAGTTCGTACTTTAATAAGGATGTAAAAATTCGATTTTTGGGCTCGGTAAAATTGGGGAAAGCTGGTATTTATAAAAGTTTTAAAGTTGATTATACTTCGGTGCAAAACTTATCAAAGATGAAATAAATAATGGTTGATAATTAAAAATTGAGTCCTCATAAATTTGGTTAATAGAATTTACCAAACTTTAAACTTTGTACTTTTAAGCTTTCTTGCTGTAAAATATTTAATTCCTTTTTATCTTTAGGTATATAAATTCTTTGTAGTTTAAACCATTCAACTAATTACTTCTTTTACGTATGTAATCAGATTTAATGTTCATTTGTCAACTTTGTCCACTCTCGTTTTCACTTTACCAACTACATTTCATCTTTCGCTAACCTACCTCTAGTTTTTTTGAAACCAATTCATTATTTTTGTTTGTATGAGCATAGTACAACAACTGCAGCAAGCCGTTGTAAAAAGTTTAAATAACCTTTACAATCAATTGTTTACTGAGAAAGATTTTCAAATAAATCTTACAAAACCTGAGTTTGAAGGAGATTATACTGTTGTGCTTTTCGCTATATTAAAACAAACAGGTAAAACACCAGATGCATTGGGGCAAGAACTTGGAGCCAAACTTACGCAAGACTATCCCACTCTTTTTACCCAATATAATATAATAAAAGGCTTTTTAAACCTTACAGTGGCAGATGATTTTTGGCTACAGCTATTGCACAAAAACTACAACGATATATGCTATGGCAAACATGCCATGAATGGCAAAAGAGTAATGGTAGAATACTCATCTCCCAATACCAATAAACCACTACATCTTGGGCATTTGAGAAATAATTTTCTAGGTTGGAGTGTGGCAGAAATATTAAAAGCATATGGATACGAAGTTTTTAAAAGCTGCATTGTGAACGATAGAGGTATACATATATGCAAGAGCATGATAGCTTGGCAACTGTTTGCTAATGGTGCCACACCACAAAGCACTAATGCAAAAGGCGACCATTTTGTAGGTCAATACTATGTGAAATTTAATGAAGAACACAAGCGCCAAATAGCAGAACTTGTAGCTACAGGCAAAACAGAAAAGGAAGCAGAAAAGGAAACTCCTATAATGCTTGCAACACAGCAAATGCTATACGACTGGGAAGCTGGCAAGCCAGAAGTAATGAAATTGTGGCACGAAATGAATGCATGGGTATATGAAGGCTTTGATGTAACCTATAAAAACATTGGGAGCGATTTTGATAAAACCTATTACGAAAGCAATACCTATTTATTAGGTAAAAAAATAGTAGACCTTGGGTTAGAAAAAAATGTATTTATGAGAAAAGAAGATACCAGTGTGTGGATAGACCTTACTGCAGATGGCTTAGATGAAAAACTAGTGCTTCGCAAAGATGGTACGAGTGTATATATAACACAAGATATTGGGCTTGCACAGCAAAAATACGACGAGTACAACATAAATGAAAGTATATATGTAATAGGCGATGAGCAAAATTACCACATGAAAGTGTTGAAATTAATAGCTCAAAAACTGGGTGTTGGTGCTGCTAATGCTATACATCATTTATCGTACGGCATGGTGGAGCTTACTACTGGAAAAATGAAAAGCCGTGAAGGTACTGTGGTAGATGCAGATGATTTGGTGCAAGAAATGATTGATACATCCAGAAAACATACAGAAGAGTTGGGTAAAGTAAAAGATTTTACTGAAAATGAATTGGTAGAACTATATAATACAATTGGCTTAGGTGCTTTAAAATTTTACTTACTGCGGGTAGACCCTAAAAAAAGAATGGTTTTTAACGCTACAGAGTCAATAGATTTTCATGGTTTTACAGGGCCATTTGTGCAATACACATATGCACGTATAAGAAGTATTTTAAGAAAAGAAGTTTATGATGCAAGTAAACCGATTTCTTCAACATTATTAAAAAATGAAAAAGAAATAATGGTAGCGTTGGAACAATATCCTTCCGTAATTGCAGAGTCAGCAAAAGAGTTAGACCCATCAAAAGTTGCAATTTATATATTTAATGTGGCTAAAACATTTAATTCTTTTTATGCAGAGTTGTCAATATCTAAAGCAGAAAGCGAAGAGAAAAAGCAACTACGTTTGCAGCTGGCAATGATGACTGCTAATATTTTAAAAAATGGAATGCAGTTACTTGGAGCGAATGTACCTGAAAGAATGTAAAACAGTTAGTAAAAATCTATTTTAAAAAATTAACAAATTTGTATTAACAAAATTTAAAAATAAAACACCGTTTCCGCTACGGTAAAAGTTTCCCTTTGGGGGATTTAGAGGGCTTAATAAATGAAAAAGAAAATTACAAAGATTGGGGTGCTTACAAGTGGTGGTGATAGCCCAGGTATGAATGCAGCTATACGTGCCGTGGTGCGTACTGGCATATACCACGGGCTTGAGGTATATGGCATTATGCGTGGCTATACTGGCATGGTAGAAAATGAAATAGTAAAACTTGAAAATAGAAGTGTAGCAAATATTATACAGCGGGGAGGTACGATGTTAAAAACATCTCGATGCTACGAATTTCTTACGCCAGAAGGTAGAGCAAAAGCTTATGAAAATTTAAAAAAACATGGCATTGAAGGGTTGGTAATAATAGGTGGGGATGGTAGTTTTAAAGGAGCGCAAATATTTAGCAACGAATACGACATACCTTGTGTGGGCTTGCCAGGCACTATTGATAAAGATATAGCAGGTACAGATTTTACCATTGGCTTTGATACTGCTGTAAACACCGCTGTAGAAGCAATAGATAAAATAAGAGATACTGCCGATGCACATGACCGACTTTTTATTGTAGAAGTAATGGGAAGAGATGCTGGATATATTGCATTGCATAGCGGCATTTCTACTGGTGCAGAGCATATACTTATACCAGAAAAGAAAACAAAAGTAGCAGACTTAATTGCCTCTTTTCAAGAAAAAGAAAAAAGAAAAAAACTTGTAAATATTATTGTAATAGCAGAGGGAGATGACTTTGGTGGTGCAGATGAACTAGCTAAACTATTAAAAAAAGAAATACCACAATTAGATTTGAGGGTTTGTATACTAGGGCATATACAAAGAGGTGGTGCACCAAGTTGTTTTGACAGAGTAATTGCAAGCCGCATGGGCTACCATGCTGTAGAGTGCTTGCTAGAAGAGCGGTTTAATGTTTTTATAGGTATTGTAAATAATAAAATATGCTATACACCTATAAATGAAGCGGTAAAAAAGAAGCAAAGAATAAGTGATGAATGGATGAAAATTGTAAAAATATTGGCAACTTAAATTAATTAATAATGGATAAATAAAAATTAATAATGGATAATGGATAATTAATAATTTTTTAAGATTGAAATTTTATTTCTAATTTTCTATGTCTTGATTCTTGTGTCCTGTGTCTTGTGTCTAAAATCTAACATCTCAATACTAACATCTAAATACTAAATACTAAAAAAGAAATGTCAAAAAACTTAGAGAAATACCTACACGCTGGTATGGATAGAGAGGCTGGGTATCAGCATTCTCAAAAAAGAACAAAAATTGTAGCTACTGTAGGCCCTGCTTGTAACACCTACGATGGCTTATTGGCATTAGTGAAAGCCGGGGTAAATGTATTTCGACTCAATTTTTCGCACGGTAGCCATGAAGATAAATTAGAAGTAATAAATAATATAAGAAGAATAATTAAAGAAGAACCTTACAATATTGCCATACTTGGAGATTTGCAAGGACCAAAACTACGAGTAGGAGACCTTGAAAATGGCAAACTTACTTTGAAAGAAGGAGACGAATTTATTTTTACCACCCAAAAAATGGTAGGAACAAATGATAAAATTTATGTATCGTACCCTAACCTTGCTACCGATGTAAAAGTAGGAGAGCGTATTTTTTTAGACGATGGTAAAATGGAGTTATCTGTTTTAAAAGTTTTAAACGAAACAGAGGTACAAATGCGGGTAACCTTAGGTGGAGTTTTAACGCCAAAAAAAGGAGTAAACTTACCAGATAGTGCACTTACTATGCCATCTATGACGGTGAAAGATTTTGAAGACCTTGCATTTATTATTGAACATAAGCTAGACTGGGTAGCACTTTCCTTTGTAAGAAAAGTAGCAGATGTGCGTATGCTAAAAGCTGAATTAAAAGCAAAGGATAGCAAAATAAAAGTAATTTCTAAAATAGAAATGCCTGAAGCACTTACAAACTTGAGAGATATTATTGTAGAAAGTGATGGTATAATGGTAGCCCGTGGCGACCTTGGTGTGGAAATACCAATTGAGCAAGTGCCAATGGTACAAAAAGACATTATAAAAAAATGTATGCACCGTGCAAAGCCTGTAATAGTAGCTACACAAATGATGGAAAGTATGCTTGACCGCACCAAACCTAACAGGAGTGAGGTGAGTGATGTGGCAAATGCTGTACTAGAAGGTGCAGATGCGGTAATGCTTAGTGGCGAAACTGCTACTGGCCTTTACCCTACTTTGGTGGTAGAAACTATGAGCAAAATTATATTGGAAGCAGAAAAAACAATTTACGATTATGACCGTGATGATATACTTACACCACAACCACATTCCCCATCTTTTGTAAGCGATGCTATTTGCTATAGTGCATGTAACTTATCAAGAGAAAGCAATGCAAGTGCATTAATTGGTATGACTCAAAGCGGTTATACAGCCTTTATGCTAAGTAGTTACAGACCTAAAACACCTTTGTATATTTTTAGCAAAGAAAAAAGTTTAATTAATCAGTTGAGCCTTAGCTGGGGAGTAAGGGCTTTTTATTATGGTGAAGAAGAAAGCTTGGATGATATTATAGCTGACCAAATTGGGATTTTAAAAGAGAGAGGATTTGTACAAAAGGATGATATAGTTGTAAACACTGGTAGCACGCCAATTGAATTACACTTACCAACTAATATAATAAAAATTACTAAAGTATAATAATTTTTCGATGGCCAAAATAGTTGGTAAAAAGTTTTAGAAATTACAGTTCTTTGTGTCTAAATAGGTTTATTGGAAGAAATCCCAATAAACCTATTTTATAAAGTTGTAAATTATACTTCTTTTAATTTTTCTACTTAAAATCTTATTGTAGATATAAACATAACCGTAAAACCAATTTGTGTTTTGGAATTAATATGGATGATGACTTTAATTAAATAAAATTCATCACAAATAAACATTTAGCATAATACCAGAATATATCTTAGTTGTTTTACAGCCCCCAATGATATTTGGAAATATATAATTATACAATAACTTAATACTGTCTTTAACTACTCTGAAATAGCAAACGCTTAGGCCTCCATATAACTCTCCACAGGCTCACAAGTACAAACCAAATTTCTATCCCCATAAGTATTATTTACCCTGCTTATGCTTGGCCAAAATTTATTAGCTTTTACATACTCAAGTGGGAAAGCAGCTTGCTCTCTGCTATATGGCCTTGTCCACTCGTTTGCCATTACAATAAATTGTGTATGTGGTGCATGTTTTAAAATATTATCTACCTTATCAACAGTACCATTTTCTATAGCAGCTATTTCTTTCCTTATACTAATCATCGCATCGCAAAATCTATCTAACTCTGCTTTATCTTCACTTTCTGTAGGCTCTATCATTATTGTTCCAGCCACAGGAAAACTTAAAGTAGGTGCATGAAAATTATAGTCCATCAAGCGCTTTGCAATATCTTCTGCTTCTATACCTGCACTTGCTTTAAACGGACGTAAATCTACAATAAACTCATGCGCACAGGTTCCGTTTTTACCTGTATATAAAATCTTGTAATCATTTTCTAATCTTGCTTTCATGTAGTTTGCATTTAAAATAGCAAACTCTGTACTTTTCTTAAGCCCAGCAGCACCTAGCATTTTTATATAAGCATAACTTATTAGTAAAATACTTGCACTTCCATAAGGAGCGGCACTAACAGCATGTGTGGATGTAGCAATACCTTCTAAATTATAAGAATGCTTTGGTAGAAATGGTTTCAACTTATCGTTTACTCCAATTGGTCCCATGCCAGGGCCGCCACCACCATGTGGTATAGCAAATGTTTTATGCAAATTCAAATGGCACACATCAGCACCAATAAGCCCAGGACTTGTAAGCCCAACTTGTGCATTCATATTTGCACCATCCATATAAACCAATCCACCATTATCATGTATCAGTTGGCACAAGTCTTTAATCGTTTCTTCAAATACACCATGCGTACTTGGGTAGGTTATCATTAAACCTGCAAGGTTATTTTTATATTTTTCAACCTGTGCAGCCATATCTGCCATGTCTATATTTCCAGCCTCATCACATTTAGTTACTACCACTTTAAAGCCCGCCATCACTGCACTTGCAGGGTTTGTGCCATGTGCAGATATTGGTATTAAAATAATATTTCTATGCAAATCTTTTCTATGCTCATGGTATGCACGCATCGTAAGCAAACCTGTGTACTCGCCTTGTGCACCACTATTTGGTTGTAGTGATGTGGCAGTAAAACCAGTTACATTGCTCAACCAAGCTTCAAGCTCTGTCAATATTTGTTGGTAACCTTTCCATTGGCTTGCAGGTGCAAAAGGATGTATATTGCTAAACTCAGGCCAACTCACTGGTATCAATTGTGTAGCGGCATTCAGCTTCATGGTACAACTTCCAAGGCTTATCATAGAAGTATTTAAACTCAAATCTTTATTCTCTAAACTTTTTATGTAGCGCAACATTTGATGCTCACTTCTGTAACTGTTAAAAATAGGATGCGTTAAATATTCAGTTGTTCTTGTAAGCGAAGTAGGAATATTTGTAAGCAACGCATCATGGTTAAAACCAACCCCAGCATTATCATCTCCTTTAGCAACTGCAAATATGTGTACAATATCCAACACATCTTTTTGAGATGTAGTTTCATCTAAGCTTATAAATATATTATCAGCAGCATAAAAGAAATTTACCTCCGCAGCTTCGGCAGCATCTTTTATTTTAGCAAATAGATTGGTTGTTATTTTTAGGGTATCAAAATAAAACTTATTCTCATTTACAAAACCCATTGCAGCCAATTCATCACTCAAAGTTTTTGCCAATAAACTTGTGCGTTTAGCAATATTTTTTAAACCATCTGCACCATGATAAATGGCATACATAGCACTCATATTACTTAGCAATGCTTGTGCCGTACAAATATTACTCGTAGCTTTTTCACGGCGTATATGTTGCTCACGGGTTTGCAATGCCATTCGTAAGCAACGATTACCCTGTGCATCTATAGTAACACCTATAATGCGACCAGGAATATTTCTTTTAAACTCATCTTTAGTAGCAAAAAAAGCTGCATGAGGGCCACCAAAACCCATTGGCACTCCAAATCTTTGTGCCGTACCTATAGCAACATCTGCTCCTAACTCTCCTGGAGGCGTAAGCAAAGTAAGGGACAATAAATCGGTAGCCATTATTACCATTGTATTAACGGCATGGGCAGCCTCTATAAACTTTCTGTAATCTTCTACTTCACCATTTGCATTTGGATATTGTACTATTGCACCAAAATAGCTTTCGTCTAGCACAGCTGTTTTATAATCCCCAAAAACCAGTTCTATATTTATAGGTGTAGCTCTTGTAACCAATACGTCTTTTGTTTGTGCAAAAATATTTTCGTCCACAAAAAACTTTGGAGAGGTAATATTATCAGTATTTTTATTTTTATGGTTTAGCAACATTGCCATTGCTTCTGCTGCTGCTGTACCTTCATCTAGCAAACTTGCGTTGGCTACTGGTAAGCCACACAAATCAGATACAATTGTTTGAAAATTTAACAAACTCTGCAAACGCCCTTGTGCTATTTCTGCTTGGTAAGGCGTGTATTGTGTATACCAACCTGGGTTTTCAAAAACGGTACGCAATATAACCGACGGCACAATTGTACCATAATACCCTTGCCCCATGTAGGTTTTAAAAACTTTATTTAACGAAGCTGTTTTTTTCAATTCCGTTAGGTATTCAAACTCACTCATAGGACCGCCCACTTGCAAATCTTCCTTCATTCTTATTGAAGCAGGAACTGTTTTAGAAATTAAACTTTCAATATTAGGTTCACCAATAGCAGCAAGCATTTCTGCGGTTTCCATATCACTAGGACCAATGTGTCTTTGTGCAAATTCGTTTTGTTTTTGTTCAAATAAAGTCATTTAAATAAAATGTTTAGCCACCTAATTCCTACCAAAAGAGGTGATTGTGGAGTATGTTGTTTAATTGATTCTAATTAATTATATCATTTTTTTACAAGCAAAGACAGCAACTATGAGCATCTTCTTTTGCGTCGCACATTTCATCTTCAAACCCTTTGGCATCTCATTTATGCTATAAATTATGCATTTAATTTGCAAATGAAAATTACGTCAATATATTATGCATAGTTTTTTACAAAATTACGGCAATACTACAATAATAAAAGGATTAGGATATGTTGTGGAAAAGTTAGAAAAATTATACATTTTTTTTGTTTGAGTAGTATCATTAAAAGAATAAATAATAATTAAAACCCTTTCAAATTTGGCATTCGTTGCCTAGATTTATTAAAAATCATATTCCCCTTATCTATTCCTTTTCTCAATTCTTTTTGGACTTCTATTGGAAGTGCATTTATTTCTTTACATTTTACACTACAGCAACCTTGCATTTTTTGTTTACAATTTTCGCATTGTATAAAAAGCAAGTGGCAGCAATTGTTTAAGCAATTAGTATGTGTATCGGCTGGCTCGCCGCATTGGTGGCATTTTGCTATTATTTCGTCTGTAATCCGCTCCCCTAGCCTATCGTCAAACACAAAGTTTTTTCCATGAAATTTACTTGGCAGGTTTTCTTCTTTTATTTTATTAGCATAGTTAATAATACCACCCTCTAAATGATAAACATTTTTAAACTCATTGTGCAACATAATTGCACTTGCTTTTTCGCAACGTATGCCACCTGTACAATACATTATTATGTTTTTTTCTTTTGCATCCTTAAGCATATCTACTACCATTGGTATTTGTTGCCTAAAAGTATCGCTTGGTATTTCTATAGCATTTTCAAACCTACCTACCTCGTATTCATAATGATTGCGCATATCTACCACAATGGTATTTTTATCATTGCTCATTTCATTAAATTCTTGTGGATTTACATATTTACCACTATTTGCCATGTTAAAATTTTCATCTATAATACCATCTGCCACTATTTTATCTCTCACTTTTATTTTTAGCACCCAAAAACTTTTACCCGCAGCAGGTCGCATGTTTTCAGTAGCTTCATGTTGCAATGCAATATTTAATCGTAAGCCTTTTAAACCTTCAGTATATTCTATAATTTCTTTAAATTTTGCTGTATTACTTTCTGGAAAACTTACTTGTGCATTTATACCTTCATGCGCTACATATATGCGACCAAAAACTTTTAAAGCTTCAAGGTTTTTATACAACTCATCTCTAAAAGCTGTAGGATTTTTTATAAAAAAATAACGATAAAAGGAGATGGTAATGCGTGGCTCGGTTTCTGCCAGCAACAATTTTTTAAGCTCAGATTGGCTAAGCCTATTGTGCAATACTGCCATAATAATTAAATTTGAATGGATGCTTGTATGGCAAACCAAATTTTATTCTAGTAAAGGTATTAATTCAAAATAAATTTAACAAAAATGCACACTTATATTTGTACAAATAATCAATAATGATAAAAGCAGGTATTTTAGGTGGTGGGCAACTAGGCAGAATGCTATTACAAGCAGCAATAAATTACCCTGTGGAAACATTTATTATGGAAAATGATGCAACATGCCCTGCTTCGCATCTTTGCCATCATTTTATTAAAGGTAATATTACAAATTTTGATGACGTATATAATTTTGGAAAGATATTAGATGTACTAACCATAGAAATAGAGAATGTAAATGAAGATGCATTGCAAAAATTGGAGGACGAAGGGTTAAAAATTTTCCCAAATGTGGCGGCTTTAAAAATTATAAAAAACAAAATTTTACAAAAAGAATTTTATAAAAAAATTGAAGTGCCATCTGGTGAATTTGTAACAACCAATACCAAAGTTGAATTATTACAACTTGCCAGTTTTTTACCAGCGGTACATAAAATAGCTAAAGGTGGGTACGATGGTAAAGGAGTGCAGATAATAAAAACAACTGCCGATTTTGAAAATGGTTTTGATGCACCAGCTGTTTTAGAAAAAATGGTTGACATTAAAAAAGAATTATCAATGATTATAGCGGTAAGCCAAACAGGCGAAACGGTTATATACGAACCTGTAGATATGGTGGTAGACCAAAGACTAAATTTATTGAGCTACCAAATAAGCCCTGCGGTAATACAAGAAAGAATAATGTGGAAAGCAGAAGCAGTAGCTTTAAAAGTAGTAAAAGAATTAAAAAGTGCAGGCATATTTGCCGTAGAATTATTTGTAGATATAAACGATAATATTTTTGTAAACGAAACTGCCCCAAGGGTGCACAATAGTGGCCACCATAGTATTGAAGCATGCTACAGTAGCCAATTTGATATGCTTTGGAGAGTATTGCTTAATTATCCATTGGGCAATACAGACCATATACTTCCTTCTGCCATTGTAAACCTTGTAGGTGAGCATGGGCATACGGGTGATGCACATTTTGAAGGGCTAAACGAAGTGCTGGCAATGGATAATGTATTCGTTCACATTTATGGCAAAAAACAAACCAAACCTGGTAGAAAAATGGGGCATGTAACTATTTTGAGTAGTGAGCCACGGGAACTGTTGCATAAAGCTAATCAAATAAAGCATTTGGTGAAAGTAATAACACGATTATAACAATTGTATTATTTAGTGAGAGTTAGAAAAGATTTTGCCTTTATAATTGATGATTCCCGAAGAACTAACCTAAAGAAGATTCGCCTACTTTAGCCATTTCTTTAAAAGTTTTATTTATTTTAATTTTTTTGTTAAGACAAACTCTTAATACATTACTATAAAAAAATCATTAATGAAACTTCATTTCGCAGGCTTAATGATATAAACTAATTGTATTAAACTACTTTGAAAAATAAGAAGGGATTTTATTAAAAATATTATCTCTTTGTTAGATTTTAATACCTTAGCCAAAATAAAATTAAAAAATGAAACCAACTGTAGCAATCATAATGGGAAGTAGCAGTGACCTTGTAGTAATGCAAGCTGCTGCAGATATTTTAAAAGAGTTTGATGTTGTTTATAATATGACTGTAGTATCTGCCCACCGCACACCTGATAGAATGCGCACTTATGCAATGGATGCAAAAGCGAATGGGATAAAAGTAATAATAGCGGGTGCTGGCGGTGCGGCACATTTACCAGGTATGGTAGCTGCTTACACAACATTGCCTGTTATTGGTGTGCCTGTAAAATCTAGCAATTCTATTGATGGCTGGGATTCTATCTTATCTATTTTACAAATGCCAAACGGTGTACCTGTGGCTACTGTAGCGTTAAACGCTGCAAAAAATGCTGGCATACTTGCTGCGCAAATATTGGCTATTAGTGATAAAGAAGTTTCTAAAAAACTTGTCTCGTATAAAAAGAGAATGGAAAGGGAAGTATTGAAAATGGCGGATGAAATGCAAGCTTCCTAAATTTCCCATGGGGAACTTGTGTAGTCTAAAATATTCAGAAATTCTCTTATTATTGAATGGGTAAATGAAATTTAGTTTATAAAATTTCCAACTAATTTTTTAGCTATGAAAATTTAAAGTTCCATTGCCATTTAAAAACATATCTGCAATTACAAACACTGCAAAAACAACCGATGCAATTCCATTAGCAGTCATAAAAGCAATATTTACTCTGCTTAAATCATTGGGTTTCACAATTAGATGTTGGTAAATAAGCATACCACAAAACACAGTAGCACCTATCCAATATAACCAACCAAAATGCCAGTAATAACCAGCAAAACTAATAGCAATTGCAGCTACTGCATGGAGTACCTCAGAGATGTGCAATGCTTTTGCTTTACCCAAAACAGAAGGTATGGAGTAGAGATTATTTTCTTTATCAAAAGCTTCGTCTTGCAAGGCAAAAATAATATCAAAACCACTTACCCAACAAACTACTGCAATAGAAAACAAAATAGGTAAAAATGCAAAAGCACCCGTTACAGCAAGATACGCTCCTATTGGTGCAAGGCTAAGCCCAATACCCAACACCAAATGGCATAAAAAAGTAAAGCGCTTTGTATAGCTGTAAAATAAAATTACAAATAAAGCTACAGGGCTCAAATAAAAACAAATTCTATTTATAAAAAAAGCACCTACAATAAAAAGTACACACATTAATATAGTAAAGTACAAAGCATTCTTTTCTGAAATGATACCCGCTGGTATTTCTCTTACGGCGGTACGTGGGTTTTTTGCATCATATTGTCTATCGAGATAACGATTATATGCCATAGCTGCAGATCGAGCAGTTACCATACAAGCAACAACTAATAAAAATTTTACTAACCAATATTTAAAAGTAAACAGTTGTTCCGCCACCTCTCCAAAAAAATTCAATTTAAAACCTGACAGTTCTGTTAATCCAAAAAAAGTAAGGCTTGGGAAAAGCATTTTTATACCAAGTCCAAATCCAATCAAAGCAAATGGCATGGCAAAAATAGTATGCGAAAATTTTATAAGGGAAAAGTAGTTTTTTATAGTTGGCATAATATATTATGTAATAGAAATTTTTTATACACTTTTTAATTACTTAAGTATTATAGTTCTTTATGTAAGATTTAGATATATTAACAAAAAATAATTTTAGA
>JANXOQ010000115.1 GCA_025357775.1 Ferruginibacter sp.
TACCAAAAATGAAGGTAACGGGCATCAGTTATAAAAAAAGCTCAATTATCTTTTCTTATGACGATTCTTTCTTAAACGTTTTTTACGCTTGTGAGTAGCTATTTTATGACGTTTTCTCTTTTTACCACAAGGCATATCTGATCTTTTTTGTGTTTAATAAATAATTTTTATAAATAAATATTGTATTACTACAGTTCGTTATTTTAACTTTTTAATTCGCTCATTTACCTCATCAGTATAATGTGAGTCGTTTACTAATCGTTTGCTCACATTGTACCACCGAATTGCCTCTTCTTTTTTTCCGTTTCCTGCATAAGCATCTGCTAAATATGCTATTGCTTCCACATTATTTTGTTCAACAGCAACTACTTTGTTTAATCTTTCAATTGCTTTAGCAAACTGACCCGAAACCACACCTCCAATACCCAACATCATTTGGGCTTTCATGTTAGTAGAATCTTTTTTTACAACGGTAAGTAATTCTTGTATTCCTTGCATTGTTTCGGCAGGGTTACCGCTTCTACCTTTTCCATAAATATAACTAGATCCTAAACCTATCCTTAAATCATCATTTAAAGGATTTATCTTTAATGCCCTACTAAAAAGCTCAATTGATTCTGCCGTTTTCCAAGATAGTTTCCCATCATCTTTTTCTTCTCTTAGATTGTTTAGATACAAACGGGCAGCGAAGGTGAGGGTTTTTTCTGAGTTTTCCAACTTTGCTGCAGTAGAAATATAAAAAACATACCCTTCATACAGTTTTGCACTGTCTTTCCAAAAATTTGCAAGAGCTTCATTTGCTTTTATTTGTTGAGATAAGACGTCTCCTCTACTAACACTATTTTCTAATTTTGATACTAAGATTGCTTTTTCGGGAGTTAGTTTTGCTTTTTCCTGTTGTATAAAATCTAATACATTAAAAGTCTTTGTAGAAACAGAATCTTTATTGGAACTTGCCAATGTTTTTTTATTTGGTGTAGTTCTAACAAAGAAAAGTAATACGCAAAATAGTAAAATGCCTGCCCCAACGAGAATAAATTGTTTTTTCAACTTTAATTTTTAGATCGCAAAGGTACATTAGTCATCTGTATCTTTTTCCATTTTAGGCTCTCTTTTTATGTCGGCATTTTTTACATCTTTCATAAACTCCTTAGCAGGTTTAAATGCTGGAATAAAGTGCTCAGGTATAGCAACAGCAACATTTTTCTTAATATTTCTACCTATTTTGGCAGCTCTTTTTTTTACAATAAAACTACCAAAGCCTCTAATATAAAGATTTTCTCCAGATGCTAAGGTTGCTTTCACTTCTTTAAACATTGTTTCTAATGTTACAAGAACATCTACTTTTGCAATACCTGTTTTGTCAGATATTTTGTTAATAAGGTCTACCTTTCTCATAATTAATAATTAAAAAATTGATTTAGTAAAGATATATTTAAATAAACAATGTATCTAACTTATAAAGTTTTGACAAATTTACATATTTACTAGGGTACATGAAAAAAATAGAAAAAAATATATTTTTTAATAAAAACATTTTGTTGTGGCATAAAAATGAAAATAAACGACTGATGCCGTGGAAAGAAGAAAAAGACCCATACAAAATTTGGCTTAGCGAAATCATACTACAACAAACTCGAGTAGAGCAAGGGCTTTCTTATTACAATAAGTTCATAAATAAATACCAAACAATAAATGATTTGGCAATAGCAGCAGAACAAGATGTATTTAAAATGTGGGAAGGACTAGGATATTACAGCCGTTGTAAAAATTTAATAGCTACTGCAAGGTTTATTTCTTTTGATTTAAAGGGCATTTTTCCAAATAAATACGAAAATATTTTGCAACTTAAAGGTGTAGGACCTTATACTGCAGCTGCAATATCTTCTTTTGCATACAATCTTCCCATTGCAGTTGTAGATGGTAATGTATTAAGAGTTTTGGCAAGATATTTTGGAAACTATACCCCAATTGATAGTGCAATCGGCAAAAAAGAATATAATAGTTTAGCACAAAAACTATTGGCAAATGCCATACCATCTCAGTATAATCAAGCAATTATGGATTTTGGCGCTACTATTTGCAAGCCACAGTTGCCGCTTTGCCTTACCTGTGTTTTGCAAAAAAAATGTATAGCCTGCAAAAAAAATATAGTAAAACAATTGCCTATAAAGGAAA
>JANXOQ010000136.1 GCA_025357775.1 Ferruginibacter sp.
TGCGGCGGATAGATTAATAAATGATTTGGACAAATCTCTTTCGGTTTTAAAAAGCCAAGGGAAATTACCATCTGATTTACGTATACAACTTCTTGGACACAGCCATGGAGGAAATGTGGCTATAAAAACTTTGCCATCCTACAAAGAATTGGCAAATAAGTATGGAATAAAAATTACGCTTGATTTAACAACACTTAATACACCTGCTTATTTAAATAATATTCCACAATACCATTATGAATCTACAACTGGCAGATATGGAGGAAGAAGTATTTTAAAACAAAATTGGATAAAAAACCCTGAAAACCCACAGACACATAATAATGTAGAGGTACTTGGTGCAAATGTAAAACTGAATCATTTAAATGTACAAGTGGAAGGAGACCCAGTGCCATACATTGCATTTGGTGGAAAAAATTATGGCAAGCCAGCAATAGAAAAAATTTACCCATCCATTGGTAAAATAGATTTTAGTAAACATTCAGTTATTTTGAATGATTTAAATTCAAATGAAAGTGTAGATTTTACAACAAAGTTGTTGAGGAATTTTGTATTGCAAAATCCTATGAAGGTATGCGCTAATAATAATCAACAAAAACAGGTTTCTTTTAGACCTTAAACGGATTAAAATTTTGCAAAGCTTTTCTTAACTTTGCTAAATGCTAAATATAAGTAACCGTGGCACACACATGCCCTCTTCTCCTATTAGAAAACTAGTACCATTTGCAGAAGCAGCAAAAAAAAGAGGTACCATAGTATATCATTTAAACATTGGACAACCAGATATTGTAACACCACAAAGTTGTATTGACGCAGTAAAAAATTGTGATGTGCAGGTACTTGCATACAGCCATAGTGCAGGTAATGAGAGCTATCGAAAAAAATTAGTTCAGTATTATTCAAAAAATAATATAAATGTAACTTCAGATGAAATTATTATTACAACTGGAGGAAGCGAAGCTATTTCATTTGGATTTATGGCATGCCTGGATGCAGGAGATGAAGTAATAATACCTGAACCATTTTATGCAAACTACAATGGATTTGCAGTACAAGCCGATGTAAAAGTTGTTCCTATTGGTAGCAAAATAGAAACCGGTTTTGCGTTACCACCAATAGAAGATTTTGAAAAAGCTATAACTTCTAAAACTAAAGCAATAGTAGTATGCAACCCTAATAACCCTACAGGATATTTGTACAGTGCAGCTGAAATGGAAACGCTAAAAGAAATTGTAATAAAGCATAATTTATTTTTATTTGCTGACGAAGCCTATAGAGAATTTTGCTATGAAGGCACACACACAAGTGCCATGCATTTAAAAGGAGCTGAGCAAAATGTAATATTAATGGATACTATAAGCAAACGCTATAGTGCATGCGGTGGGCGTATTGGGGCATTTGTTACAAAAAATAAAGAAGTACTTAATACTGCTATGAAATTTGCTCAATGCCGCTTAAGTCCGCCTTTTTATGCACAAATATTAGGAGAAGCAGCTGTTGATTTACCAGATAATTATTTTGACACTACCAAAGCAGAATACAAACTTAGAAGAGATACTTTGGTAAAAGCACTAAATGAAATTGAGGGTGTTTATTGCCCTAACCCTGGCGGTGCATTTTATGCAATGGCAAAGTTACCTATTGATGATAGTGATAAATTTTGCCAATGGTTGCTTGAAGAATTTTCACATAACGGATGTACCGTTATGATGGCACCTGCGACTGGTTTTTATGCAACAGCTGGTTTAGGAAAAGATGAAGTACGTTTAGCTTATGTACTAAATGTAGATGCTATTATTGCATCAGTACAATGTTTAAAAGAAGCACTAAAAGTATATCCTGGAAGAAAATAAATTCATTTTGATATTAATAAAAATGCAGCTTTTTTAAAGCTGCATTTTTATTTTTAATTTACAAATTGAAATAACTCATTTTGTTCTTTGCGTACTTTTTTATATGTAGCAGTTGCATCAGTTTCAGCTCTAAAACCTAGTGGCAAAATTACTACTGATTTCAAACTTTTTTCGGCTAAGCCAAGTATTTCATCAAATTGTTTTGCATCAAAACCTTCCATTGGGCAAGTATCTACTTTTTGCTCTGCTGCGGCTGCCATAGCAGTGCCAAGTGCAATGTAGGCTTGCTTTGCAGCCCACACTTGTTGTGCTTCTGCTGGTAATGCACCAACTGTTGTTGTCATCATTCCTTTATAGCCATCTAGCATTTCTATAGGCATGTTTCTTGTAGTAGCCACATTGTTTATAAAAGTTTGTATATCATCTCCTGTAATTTTTTCTGGCACAGCAAAAACCAATACATGCGATGCACTTCCTACTTGCACCTGCCCATAAGCTGCGGTTTGCAATTTATCTTTTATTGCTTGGTTGCTAACTACTAAAACTGTATACGGCTGCAAACCATAAGAGGTTGCAGATAAATTTATAGCAGAAAAAATTGCATCTAATTTATCTTGTGGTACGGTTTCACCACTCATGCTTTTTGTTGCATATCTCCAATTCAAGTCTTGTAATAAACTCATATTTAAAAATTTAGAATACAAATATATAAACAATATCAATGTTTAAACATTAAATAAAAACTATCTTTATTTATTTCCACTTATAGTAAAATAATTAAACCTTACAAGCAAAAGCCCTTTTAAATATTCAATAAGAAATACCAATTTTACCAAAACTAGCATACACAGCAATGCATAAAAATGAATAACAAGATTTTTCCATAACAAACTTTGTAATAAACAGACTGCACTTATTAACTAATTTTGAATTGCAGCATTCATTTGTTTTTTTACAAAACCTGTACTATTAAAAACTTTAAATAGTGTGTATTTTCTTGCCCACTAATAATGGGGTGGTCTGCAGATTGCGCATTAAAAACAACTTGCCTTACTCTACGCTTTGCATCTTTGGCTGCCATTAATATTATATCGTAAAATAAAGTAGGGTTTACAAGGTTTGTACAACTAGAGGTGACTAAAAAACCACCAGATTTTACAAGTTTTATTCCACGCAAGTTTATTTCTTTATAACCAGCCACAGCTTTATCTATACTACTTCTACTTTTTGTAAACGAAGGAGGGTCTAACATTACCACATCCCATTTTTTTTCTTCTTTTGATAATGTTTTTAATACATCAAATGCATTTACACATTTAAAATTGCAAATATCTTCTAACCCATTTAGGGCAGCATTTCTATTACACATATCAATTGCATTTTGAGAAATATCAAGACCCAAAACAGATTTTGCGCCAAAATGTGCAGCACTTATTTCAAAAGAACCTGTGTAGCAAAATGCACCCAATACATCAGCATTTTTTACAATATTTTTTATAGCAAAACGATTGTCTTGTTGGTCTAAAAAGTAACCTGTCTTTTGCCCATTGGCAATATCTACATGCATTTTTATACCAAGCTTTCCATCGCTACTTTTTTCTTGTATTACAATATTGGTATCAAATTCAGCACTCAAAAATCCTTTGTGCTGCTCCATTCCTTCAAGCTCTCGTACTGGCACATCATTTCGTTCGTATATACCTTTAGGTGTAAACAATGTATTCAAAGCCTTTACTATAGAGGGTTTCCACACATCTATACCAAGGGCTAATGTTTGTATTACAAAATAATCGTTAAACTTATCTATTATTAATTGTGGCAAATCATCAGCTTCGCCAAATATTAATCTACAATTTTCTTCATATCCAATTTTTTTTCTATAGTCCCAAGCCTCTTTTATTTTGTTAAGAAAAAAATTATCATTTATAATTTCATTTTTATCTCTCGTTAATAGCCTTACAGATATTTGTGATTTGGGATTGTAATATCCTTTACCTATAAATTTTTTATCAAAAGTAAATACATCCACTATTTCACCAGGCAATGCGTTGGTATCTCTTTCTTTACCAGTATTTACTTCATTAGCAAATATCCAAGGGTGTCCACTTTCTACTCTGCGACTTATATTTTTATTGAGGGTTATACTTTTCATATTGGGTAAAAATAACCAAATAAAAATAGTCTAATATTTTTGAGTAAATGAAAATTAATATTTTGAAAAAATAGTATACAGAAAAATAAAAAAATGCGAAGAAATAATATCTAAAAAATAATATTTTACAATCAATACTTTACA
>JANXOQ010000145.1 GCA_025357775.1 Ferruginibacter sp.
AAAAATTTAGAAACCGGAGAGCAAAAAAATATTTCTACTGAAGAAATTTTGAAAGAATTTGCGTGATATTTTTTTAAACAAATAAAATTTATGTCTTTAAGATTTTTTTTATGATTTCAAGACAATAAATTATAATTTTGAATTGCAAATAAAACGGAGTCATTTTTTACAAACGTGTTTGTAATTTTATAACCATTTCATTTTTCCAGCTAGCAAATGTACCAGCCAATATTTGCTCTCGTGCTTTCGTAACCAACCATAAATAAAAAGCTAAATTATGTACGCTAGCAATTGTAAGTCCAAGGTACTCCTTGCCCTTAAATAAATGTCTTAAATAAGCTTTGGTATAAAAATTACTAGTAGGGCAATCTATACCATCATCAATTACAGAAAAATTATTTTCCCATTTTTTATTATCAATGTTGATGATACCTTTGCTTGTAAATAACATTGCATTTCTTCCATTGCGTGTGGGCATTACACAATCAAACATATCTACGCCCAGTGCAATATTTTCTAAAATGTTCCATGGCGTGCCTACACCCATTAGGTAGCGTGGTTTATTAGTGGGTAAAATATCGCAACATAAATCTGTAAATTCGTACATTTTTTCTGTAGGCTCTCCTACAGAAAGCCCACCAATAGCATTACCCACAGCATTTTTTTCAGCAATAAAATGTGCAGATTCTGTTCTTAAATTTTTATAAGTACTACCTTGTACAATTGGAAAAAGATTTTGTGTGTACCCATACTTATCTGGCGTTTCGTTAAAATGTTTTACACATCTATTGAGCCATCGGTGCGTAAGGTCCATACTATTTTTTGCATACTTTTCATCGCTTGGGTATGGTGGGCATTCATCAAAAGCCATAATTATATCACCACCAATTATGCGCTGCGTATCCATCACGTTTTCTGGGGTAAACAAATGTTTGCTGCCATCTATATGCGATTTAAAAACGACACCTTCCTCCGTTATTTTTCTATTATTTGCTAATGAAAATACTTGGTAGCCACCACTGTCAGTTAATATTGGTTTATCCCAACCATTAAATTTGTGCAAACCACCAGCGGCTTCTAATGTTTGTAACCCAGGACGCAGGTATAAATGATAAGTGTTGCCCAATATTATTTGTGCTTTTACTTCATCTTTTAGTTGCTGCTGTGTTACTGCTTTTACAGTGCCTACAGTACCTACTGGCATAAAAATAGGTGTTTGTATTTTGCCATGGTCGGTGGTTATTTCTCCTGCACGAGCTTTGCTGGCAGTATCTGTTTTTTGTAAATTAAATTGTAATGAAGCCATAGCATGAAAATGTTCCAATATGCCAATATGCCAATTTGCAAATGTGCTAATTGATAATACAGCACCTAAAATAGGTTTAGAAAACTTTAGAAACTTAATATTAAAAATAATTGTTAAACCAAAAATCAGTTACAAAAATATGGCATTAATATACATCAATAAAACTATGCATTATTTTAGCAATTAAACGATAATTTTGCAGTCATGATTTTTCCAAAACTGTTTTCTCACTGGCAGCTTATTGTATTCATACTTTTTTGTTCGCTATTAGTTATAAGGCTTTTTTATTTGAGTTTCTTTTTTGCTAGACTAGCTTTTTACAAGCCAAAAACAAAAACAAGTTTTAGAACAAATGCAGTTACTGTAATAGTTTGTGCTAGAGATGAAGCTGCTAATCTTGCAAAGAACTTACCTGGTTTATTAGTGCAAGAATATAATAGTACTCATGAAATTATTGTTGTAAATGATAATTCATTTGACGATACTAAATATTTATTAGAAGGGTTAAAAAAAGATTTTAAGCAGTTACATATAGTTGAACTAACTCAAGAGGCAAAGATGATACCTGGTAAAAAATTCCCATTGAGTATTGGCATAAAAACTGCCAAGCATGAGATTGTATTACTTACAGATGCAGATTGTGTGCCAGCTAGTGAGCATTGGATAAATAGTATGCAAGGAGTGTATGAAGATGATACAGAAATAGTATTAGGCTATGGTGCATATCATAAAAAAAATGGGTTGCTTAATATATTAATACGTTGGGAAACTTTTCATAGTGCAATGCAATATATGAGCTATGCACTTGCAGGCATTACATACATGGGAGTGGGTAGAAACTTGAGTTACAAAAAAGCAATATTTTATAGACATAAGGGTTTTAGCTCGCATAATAATATACCTGGGGGTGATGATGATTTGTTTATAAATATGGCTGCTACAAAAAACAATGTAAAAATTAATTTAGATGTAGATAGTTTTACATTGAGTGAGCCAGCAGAAAGTTTTAGCCAATGGAAAAACCAAAAGTTTAGACATTACAGCACATCGAAATATTATAAACCTTTGCATAAATTTTTGCTTTCGTTATATGCATTTTCGCAGCTTTTATTTTACCCTGCTTTTATTACAGCTACCATTTTTTTTAGTTGGAAGTTTCCTTTAATACTCATGGCAGTATTTTTAATTTTACAAGCAATTATATATGCTAAAACAATGAAAAAGCTAGGTGAAAAAGATTTATTTCCATTTTTTATTTTATTGGATATATGGATGTTTTTTTATTATATTATTTTTTCTGTAGCGTTGATAAAAAAGCCAAGACCTACATGGAAGTAACAGTGTTTAAAGTTCAAGGTTTGTTACATAAAAAATATAACCAAAGTAATAAAAAATGCCTATTTATTTATTGTTAGTTGTTTGTATTCAGTTGTTTTAAAATAATTAAAGTTAGTTAAATAATAAACTTTAAAATCTATAGCAATCATTATGGAACTTATAAAAAAATACTTTTCAGATTTTACGCCTGAGCAGGATATACAGCTATCTATTTTAAAAGAACTGTATGTAGATTGGAATGAAAAAATAAATGTGATTAGTAGGAAAGATATGGATAATTTTTACTTACATCATGTGTTGCATTCCCTTACTATAGCTACAAGATTTGATTTTAAAGCGGGGCTAGAAATTATGGATTTAGGTTGTGGAGGTGGTTTTCCAAGTGTGCCATTGGCCATACTTTTTCCTGAGGCACAATTTCATTTGGTAGATAGTATTGGCAAAAAACTAAAAGTAGTAAATGAAATTGCAGGTGCTGCGGGTATAAAAAATATTACAACACAACATGCTAGAGCCGAAGAAATAAAAAATAGGCAATTTGATGCTGTAGTAAGCCGTGCTGTAGCACCATTGGGTAGCTTGTGGCATTGGAGTAGAAAAGCTATTCGCAAAATAAAGACTATAGAAAAAGGAGTGCCTAATGGACTTATATGTTTAAAAGGTGGAGACCTTAACCAAGAAATTTTTGAAAGTAATTGCAAGCCATTTGTGTGGGAAATAAATAAAATTTTTGAAGAAGAATATTTTAATGAAAAATTTATGTTGTATCAACAGGTGAAATAGGTTTATATTTTATGTAAAAATATTTTGTATTTAATTCATTTTATGAAGACAATTTTAATTTCACTTTTTTTATTCGTTTCACCCTATCTACATTCACAAGATATTTCTTATAACAGAAAAATTGTGGATACCCTTTCTTCATCTGCATTTTGGGGACGTGGATACACAAAGGGTGGAATGAAAAAAGCAGCTGATTATTTAGTAAATCAATTTAAACTTTTGGGATTAAAACCACTTGGTAAGAAGGGTTATTTACAAAAATTTACCTACCCTGCTAATACTTTTCCTACTTCAATGGATGTGACTATAAATGGTACTAGATTAACAGCCGGTAAAGATTTTATTGTAAGTGCAGATAGTAGAGGAATAAAAGCATCGGGGAAACTTGAACAAAAAGATAGCGTTACTTTTATAAATATAGAAAACTCCATTTTAGTAACATTCGAAAAAAAACTAACTTGGAGTGCAGCTCAAGAAGTATCGAATTTTACATTGATACAATTAGATAAAACAAAATTTACAGAGTTGCCAACGTTTATAAATGTAAACATTGAAAATAAATTTGTAAAAAAATTTGATGCAGCAAATATTTGTGCAATGATAGCTGGCATTGCTAAGCCAGATTCGTTTATTTTTATAACTGCTCACTACGACCACTTGGGCGGTATGGGGAATGATACTTATTTCCCAGGTGCAAATGATAATGCAAGTGGTGTAGCGTTACTGCTAAGTCTTGCAAAATATTATGCTATACACCCACAAAAATATTCTATAGGTTTTATATTATTTGCTGGTGAAGAAATCGGATTATTAGGCTCAAAGTATTACGTAAATAACCCTATTGTGCCTTTAAAAAATATTCGTTTTTTATCCAATACAGATTTAGCGGGCACAGGTGTAGACGGAATTACGGTTGTAAACGCTACTGAATTTCCAACAGAATTTGCTTTGATGCAAAAAATAAATAGAGATAATAAATATTTAAAAGCAATAAATGCAAGGGGCAAGGCTGCCAATAGTGACCATTATTTTTTTACAGAAAATGGAGTGCCAGCTTTTTTCATTTACACGCTTGGGGGTATAGCTGCATATCATGATGTTTATGATAAAGCTGCAACATTACCATTAACCGAGCAGTTTGATTTATTGCAATTGTTAATAAAATTTAATGATGGATTATAAAAATAATTGCACAATAAAGCACTAGTATACAAAATTTGGCATCATTATGTAAATCAAACTCCAATATATTTTTTTTTGCGTCTACAATTTTAAAATAAATGTAGAAAATTACTTTGTTCAAATTTTATTTACTCATTATTATTACTAAAATATTTTTATGCATTACAAGCTTTTTATGATTTTGTTGGGCTGCAAGCCAACAGAAAGATATACAGAACAGCACGACATTTTTTTTGGAATAGCAAAGGAATTAAAAGACTTAGTGCCAGATATAAAGGCGTACTGGAAAAATAGTGGTAAAATACATTTAGATGCATTTAGAGAAGTAACCAACGTTGATGGACATTTAATAATGATTATAAATAAAACCGAAATAGAAATTACTAACCAAAATTTATTTTTTTTTAACCTAGGTGGTTACAAAGAAAACCATTTTGATGAGTTTCATTACAAAATGCTTATTGTAGCAAATGAAAAAGGGGAAGCAATAAAAGCAGCGAAAAAATCTGCTTTTTATTTGCACACAGGTTTTGGAAAAACAGCTACTTCTCATATTGATGATAAATACGGAGTAGATGTAGATGATATTTTTGAAATAAAAGAAATTCTCTCAGATGAAATTAAAAATAAATTCTCCATTTTTATTTCTACCGAAAAAAACAACAATTTACCAGAAGATAAAATGAATTTGGGCTATTTTAAAATTGATGAACTTTAATTTTTTATTATTGGATTTACAGTTTTACTATCTTCAAAAATGCATTTAACTTTATAGCCAAGTGGTTTATAGTAATTGTTTAAAATACTTGTGATATGCTCTTCTGCTAGTTTTATATGCCCTTCATTATTTTCTAATTGTGCAAGGGCTTGAGTATACAATTGCTTTTGCGCTTTTACCAAATCATCCATACTAGCACTGGTAAATAAACCTGTTTGGGTCATGGTTTCCATCTTGTCCATTTTTAACTGTAAACTCATTAGTTTACAATGTGGCAAACTAATATTTGCAGTACCCTCTTTGGTATCTATGGTCATTTTTTGGTTACTCATATCTACGCCAAACTTAGCTTCGTAAGGCAAGTTTACTTGCAATGTATTTTCTGCAAAATAGTTTTTAAATTTATTCCAAGTGCCCGCTTCGTCTCCTTTATTACTTATTTTTAAGTTTACAGAGCCTGCCACATTTAATGCAGATAATTCTGCAATTTGTTTAATCATTTCCACATTTTCTGTCATGGTTATTTTGGCATCACTAGCACCATTTTTTTTACCCAAAAAATAAAAAGCACCCGCAGCAAGCAAAGCTAGAAATAATAATAAACCTGTATTTTTCATTTTAGTAAAATTATTTGGAATGTTAATGGAGAATATTTTGCAAATATCTACTAGTTTTGAAGATTAAAAAAACTCAATCATTTATTTTCAACATTGTAAACTTATTTATAAATACTTTCAAAAAATTTATAACCCTACA
>JANXOQ010000157.1 GCA_025357775.1 Ferruginibacter sp.
GCCGCCCGTAGAAGAGGTACTTACTAATGATAAAATTATACAATTAAGCAAAGCTGGTTTAGATAAAGAAGTTATAAAATCTAAGATAAATATAAGCAAATGTAATTTTACAACAACCACTACAGATTTATTAAATTTAAGCAAAAATAAAGTACCCAATGATGTTATTACTTTAATGATAAAAAAAGAAAATAACATAAAAACTAATCCTGCTACAGTTCTTATAGATGTTAATAAGTTTAATGATTTCAGTTATGGTATTTATATACTAGATAGTGTTACAAATAAATATACTATTTTAAATCCTAGTATAGTGTTAGATAAAAACTCTGAAGATTTTGAACACAAGATGAAAAGCGGATTAGGCAGTTTGTTTGGGTCTAAAAATTATATTAGTATAAGTGGACTTGAATCGTCTCAAAAATTTTATAACCTTAGACCATCTTTCATATTTGTATTTGATACTTCAAGTATGGCAGCAACTACCGGAAATGTAGGCTGGGAAAACCTACACTCCCCAAATGATTTTTTCTTATTAAAAATGTATACAACAAAAAAAAATAGAGAATTTACAATAGGGAAAAATAGCAAAGTGGGAACTGAAATTGCTCTAGATGATAAAATAAAAATTCCATTTAGCACTAGAAAGATAAGGAATGGAGTTTATGCTGTATTTCCTACAGACCCTATTTTAAAAGGTGAGTACAGTTTCTTATTTGTATCTGCATTTAAGTTTATTGGTAGTAATAGGAAACTATATGACTTTTCTGTAAGATAAATTTTCACCATCAATTTTTTTGTTTATTTATATTTGTATTAATGGAAAATATTGATGTAAAAAATATACTTGGATTACAATTACCTACAGACCCTCGTTGGGTAAACCTTGCAGAAATGCAGCTAGAAGAAATACTAACCGACCATGCTTACTGCGAGCAAAAAGCTGCTACAACTTGTATAACGCTTATTCAAAAAAACTCAGAAAAGGATTTGTTGGTAGATGAGCTAAGCCCGATAGTAACAGAAGAATGGGGGCATTTTAGACAAGTATTAGCAGAGCTTAAAAAAAGAGGGCTAAAACTAGGAGTGCAAAGAAAAGATGTATATGTAAATGAATTATTAAAATTTATAATAAAGGGTGGTAGTAGAGACCAACATTTTCTTGACCAAATGCTAATAATGGCGTTAATAGAAGCTAGAAGTTGTGAGCGTTTTAAAAGACTAAGTGAAGGATTGGATAACGAATATATGCGAAAGTTTTATAGAAAATTTATGGAAAGTGAGGCAGGGCATTACACCACTTTTATAACATTAGCAGAGCATTATTTACCAAAAGAAATTGTACGAAAACGCTGGACTGAATGGCTAATTTTTGAAAAAAATTTGATGAATAGTGTAGAGTTAAGAGGCGATAGAATTCATTAATAAAATATAACCTATAAATTTAAAAATAATTTGCTGTTAAATTAGTCGCAGAACTATACCGCAATTTGTAAAAACACTCAAAAGATTTAAAAAATAAAATTTACAAATACAATATTATTTCTTATCCCCAAATACCTTCTTCAATATATCAGTAACCTGTGCACCTGGGTCTTTACGTATGTTTTGCTCTTGTAGGCTTATATTATAAAACATACCTTCAAGTGCTTTGCTTGTAACATATGTTGTTAAATCTGTTTCTACTTTTTGCTGGCTAAACATATTGTATTTAGAAAAAACTGCTCCCCAGTACTCCTCCGCATTTACTTTTTTTAAAGAGGCTTGTATAACTGGTCTCATTCTTTCTGCTAAAATGCTAGTGGTACTTTGTTTTAGGTAATTAGTAGCGGCAGTATTTCCACCTCTTAAAATATTTATGCCATCAGTAATTGTAATTTGTTTTATAGCATTTATAAATATTGGCCCTACTTGCCCAGCGGCATCTTCTGCTGCGCTATTCATAGAAAGAATAGCTTTATCTACCAAGGAGCCTACACCCATGCTTCGTAATGTTTTTTCTGCTTTTAGTGCTTCTGCTGGCATTAATATTTTTATAGCTTCATTTTTAAAATATCCACCCGCAATGTTCAACGTTTTGGTGGTAGTATCGGTAGCTACTCGTAAAGCATCTTTTAAACCACTTACAATATCATCATTGCTAAGCCCTGCTGCTCCCCCATCATAAGCATCCTTCACAGTTTTTAAAATATTTTTATTACTATCAAGCTTAGCAGCTTTTTTAATTTTATCAAATATGCCTTGGGCAAAACAAAATTGATGGAATGTTCCTATTAAAACTACTAGTGCTATTTTTTTCATGCTTTAATTATTTTTATTGCAAATTAATATATAAAGTGCTAAGAAGTAAGTTAAAAATTACTTATCTTATAATTTATTAAATTGAAGTAGGCACTTGTTTACCCCATAATAAAAGCTA
>JANXOQ010000166.1 GCA_025357775.1 Ferruginibacter sp.
TAGCTTTGTAGACAACAGCGCTGCAATATCTTGGGGCAGTAATAAATGTGATTACGTGCTGGACTTAGAAGTAATAGGAAGGGAAGTAACTGGTGCATCTTATACCTATTTTACTGATAATGGTAAAAAATATTATACCATTTGCAAGCTAACAGGCACGGTAGATTTTAAAAAAAAATACATTCAAATAACAGAAACAGAACGCACAAAAACGAATGTACCTATTGATGTTTCTAATAGTTTTCAACTTCATAAACTAAGATGGCACAGAGAGGCTGACAAAGAAATATTAGAAGGTAATTGGCAACCAGCACCTGGACAAGATAAAAGTATTAATGGATATGGAACTACTCAACTTTTAAAAAGACAATTGACAGAAATTTCTCTGTTGGCAAAAAAAACAAATGAAGGTAAAGACCCATTTTCAAAACCAGTTATAAAAGAGGATGCAATAATTACACCTAAGAAAATAGCCGCTCCATTTGCAAAATTAAATAATAAGACTTCTTTAAAAAATACGCCTAAAAATACATTTAAAACTCTTGACAAAACAGAACCTGTTGCTAAAACAGATATTAAAAAAGCTACAATAAAACCTCTTATTGCTGCTGTAAATAGAGACACAATTACTAAAAAAAATATAATAATAAAAACGCCTACAGTAGCGAAACAACAAATAATACCAGTTGGTTTTGAAAAAAGAAATAATACTGTTTTACAAACTGTAAATGCAGAAAATGAAATTGTAAATATTGAGTTATACGACAATGGAGAAATAGATGGGGATAGCATTTCGTTATTTTATAATGGTAAAGTTTTATTAGCTCACCAAAAGCTAACAACACAACCAATAAAATTAAACTTACAAATAAATAGTGACGAAATAAACGAATTGGTAATGTATGCAGATAATCTTGGTACAATACCTCCTAATACAGCTTTAATGATAGTAATGGATGGCAAAAAAAGATATGAAGTAAGGGTTACATCAGATTTAAAAAAGAGTGGCACAATTAGATTTGTACATAATAAAAACGAATAATTTTTTAAAGAAATATTTCTTTGAATGGTTTTTACTAACCATTTTTATTAATTAACATGAAAATTATAAAATCAATAAATATAAAAATCCTACTATTTCTCCCTCATCATCAAATCGCTAGCTAGCTGCCTTAGCAATGTTTTTCTTTCGCTAAGTACAGCCACTTCATCTAAATGCTTTAAGGCAATGTTATAATATTTTTCTTTCAGTTCTGTAGCCCATTGGTCTGCCTTGCAGTCTCTAAATATTTGCAATACTTTTTCTACTTTATTAGTTGGGTTATTTTTTATAAGCTCATCTAATACTGCATTGGCTTCGGGTGTGCAATACTCCCGTGCATGTATTATGAGAAAAGTTTTTTTATTGGCTATAATATCACCGCCTTGTTGCTTACCTGTTTTTGCTGCATCACCAAAGGCATCTAAATAATCATCTTGTACCTGAAAAGCTATACCTAAATTTTTACCAAACTCATACAAATGCTCTTGATTTCCCAAGCCAGCACCACCTAGCACAGCACCTAGCTCAAGGCTAGAAGCTACTAGTACAGAGGTTTTAAGCGTTATCATATTTAAATATTCTTCAAAACTTACTTGTTCCTTGGTTTCAAAGTTCATATCTAGTTGTTGCCCTTCACATACTTCGGTAGCTGTTTTACTAAAAATATCAAGGCTACGGTGTAAGTATGTAGCACTAATTTTAGAAAGGCTTTGGTAGGCTTTTACCAACATCACATCTCCTGCAAGTAAGGCAGTATTTTCACCAAATTTTTGATGCACAGTTTCTATACCTCGGCGTAGTGGTGCTTTGTCCATTATATCATCGTGTATCAAACTAAAATTGTGGAAAAGCTCTATTGCAGCAGCTGCATGGTATGCATCGTCGCCCACAGGTGCAAACATTTCGTTGGCTAGGTACACACAAATAGGGCGAATGCGCTTACCTTTTATATCTAAAATATGCTCTGCCGCATCATACAATGGTGGCGTATGAAAAGGAAATTGCCTTACATTAAATTGCTCTTCAAACTGTATTGTAAAATCTTGAAATGAATGCATGTAGTCTTTTAACTTTTTTTAACTAAAAAATACGTTGTCAAACAATTAATGGTTTACTGATTAATTACTTTTCTGCAACGGCGATTTTTTTGCCACAACACTTTTCCAAAAATGCTGGAGATATGATATTTTTATTTTTAAATCACAAAAAAATCCAATGATATGGAAAGTCTTTTTATAAATTTTATTTAAAATACAAACTTTTTAAAATGAAAATCGAGCAGTTAAAAATGTTCTCCATTTGATTAATACAGCAATAAACCAATAAATTTTTTAACCATTCAACAATAACAACCTTCAACCAACTCACTTCTTCTTCACCACTTTCTTCTTCACCCCAGCCTCTTTCGCCTTCCCCTCTATATCCGTTACCCATGCATAATCAAGTTGACGCTTATCTAAATTAGCCGCTATCACTTTTATCATTACATTATCGCCCATTCTAAAGGTTTTGCCCGTGCGCATTCCCACAAGTGAGTAATTGGCTTCATCTTGTCTAAAATCATCATAGTCGCTAAGGTCTTTTGCAGATACCAATCCCTCACATTTATGCTCCACTGTTTCTACCCAAAACCCAAACTGAGAAACACCACTAATTATACCTTCAAACTCTTCTCCCAAAAACTGCTTCATGTACTCCACTTGCTTGTATTTATTACCAGCACGTTCTGCCTCCATAGCACCACGCTCTTTATCACTGCAATGTTTATTTTTTTCTTCCATTGCCTTATCTATCAACAAATTTTTATCAATAATACTTTGCATTATACGGTGCACCATCACATCAGGATACCTGCGAATTGGGGATGTAAAGTGACAATAATTTTCAAACCCAAGTCCGTAATGCCCTATGTTTTCACTCGTATATTTTGCTTTAGCCATAGTGCGAATGCCCAGTTGCTCTAGCACATTTTGCTCAGGTTTTCCCTTTACCTTCGCCAATAATTTATTAAAAGATGCTGCTATATCCTTCACATTTTTAGAATCAAATTCATACCCACATTTTCTTGCAAAAGCTACAAAAGGCGCAAGCTTTTCAGGGTCCGGGTCATCATGCGTGCGGTATGAAAACGGTAATGGCTCTTTGTTTACTTTTATCTTAGACACATACTCCGCCACGGCTCGGTTTGCAAGCAGCATAAACTCTTCTACCAATTTATTTGCATCCTTACTTTCTTTTATCATTATGCCAATAGGCTTGCCCGTTTCATCTAATTTAAAACGTACTTCTTGGCTCGAAAAATTAATAGCACCATTGCTAAAACGCTGCTCTCTAAACTGTTTTGCAAGTCCATCTAACAATAAAATAGGCTTAAAGTGAAGCCCATCTTGTGTTTCAATAGTCTGTTGCACTTCTTCATAAGTAAACCGATGGTTACTATGTATTACCGTTCTACCAATCCAAGTGTGTTTTATTTCTGCACGGTTGGTTATTTGAAACACTGCACTAAAACAATATTTATCTTCATTAGGCCTAAGCGAACACAATTCATTCGATATTTTTTCGGGTAGCATTGGGTTCACACGGTCTGCCAAGTACACACTTGTAGCACGCTCATAAGCACTTTTATCTATTATGCTTCCAGGCGTTACAAAATGGCTCACATCAGCAATATGCACACCTATTTCATAGTTGCCATTGTCTAAATTTCTTAGTGAAATTGCATCATCAAAATCTTTTGCATCTATTGGGTCTATTGTAAACGTAAGTATGTCTCTAAAGTCTTTTCTCTTTTTAAGTTCTTCCCTTGTTATGTTAGGGCTCAATGCAGCTGCAGCTTTCAGCACTTCCGCATCAAACGTAAGCGGAAAACCAGCATGCACTAATATTTCTTTCATAGCCATATCTCCCTCATTTTCTGCCGTCATTATAGCTACAATTTCTCCCTCAGGTTTTTTATCGCTCTTATCCCATTTTATAAATTTTGCCACTACCCTGTCGCCGTCTTTTGCACCATTTAGTTTGTTCATTTCTATATGAAAATCAGGCATTGGATTATTGCCACTTGCTATAAAAAAAGCCATCGTACCTTTCACTTCCATATTGCCAATAAACTCTGTTTGCTTTCGCTCCACCACGCTACTTATTTTACCTTCTGCACGCTTGGTTTTGTCATGTGCATTCCCCACTGTTACTTTAACCGTATCACCATTAAAAGCCTTCCCAAAGTCATTTGGCTTCACAATAATATCCTTATCTCTCCCTTCCACTATCACAAAGCCCATACCACTGCGGCTTATCTCAAGCTTACCCAACAATATTTCCGATTGAGCCGATTTTTTAACTGCACTTGAACTGTTCTGTTTGCTCATAAAAATTTTTCTATAAAATTAATTAAATGCAATGTACAAAATATATTTTTGAGGAGGAAAAAGCATGAAGGATTAAGATAACCAGCTTTAACCTGTAGAAAGTGGATTTTGGTTTAAAAACATATTAAAAAAGGCTACCAATTTTTAATAACGCTGGTATATCTTATAGTAAATCGTGCAATAATTTGGGGGCTGTTGGCTCTAAAGCTTTGTTGAGCATTTGATGCGGCTGTCCTTAGTACTCCTCGTCGGTCGTTCCTCCCTCCTGT
>JANXOQ010000177.1 GCA_025357775.1 Ferruginibacter sp.
ATTTTCAAATTTATTTAAGAAAAACCTAGTAAAGTCTAAAAATTAATTTTTTATAATTTACTTCATTGAAAATTTAACATTAAAAATTGAATATTATTTATTCTACCGTTACACTCTTCGCCAAATTTCTCGGTTTATCCACATCAATACCTTTTGCTACGCCTGTAAAATATGATAGCAATTGTAATGGTATAACACTTATGATTGGTGCTATAAGTTCGTCAGCAGTTGGTATAATAATGCAGTCATTACTTAGGGTTGGGCTTATCTCATCTCCTTCAGTAATTATAGAAATTATTTGTCCTTTACGGGCTTTTATTTCTTGCATATTGCTCACAATTTTTTCGTGGTAGCTATCTTTTGTGGCAATAAAAACTACTGGTAAATTTTCATCTACCAAGGCAATTGGGCCATGTTTCATTTCTGCTGCTGGGTAGCCCTCAGCATGTATGTAAGAAATTTCTTTTAATTTCAATGCACCTTCTAATGCTATTGGAAAATTATACCCTCTGCCTAAAAATAAAAAGTCATGTGCATCTTTATAATTTAGTGCAATGGCTTTTATAGCATCTGCTTGTTGTAAAATACTTTCTACTTTGTTTGGTACTGCGGCAAGTTCTACCAATAATTCTTGATAACGCTCTTGTGTAATTGTTCCTTTTTGAATGGCAATACGAAGTGCCATCATCGTTAGTACAACCAACTGCCCTGTAAATGCTTTGGTAGAAGCTACACCAATTTCGTGACCTGCATGTGTGTATGCGCCTGCATGGCTTATACGTGCAATGGATGAGCCCACTGCATTTACCACACCAAAAATAAATGCACCATTTTCTTTTGCTTTTTCTAATGCTACCAATGTATCCGCCGTTTCGCCACTTTGCGATATTGCTATAATTACATCGCCTTTATTTACTATCGGATTTCTGTACCTAAACTCCGATGCATATTCTACTTCCACCGGTATTCTGCAAAGCTCTTCAATAATATACTCTGCCACCAAACCCGCATGCCAGCTCGTTCCGCAAGCTACAATCATTATACGGTCTGCATTTTTTATTTGCTCTATATTGTCGTCAATGCCCGCCATTGTTATTGTTGCAGCTTCTGCATTTAATCTTCCACGCAAGCAATCTTGTATAGTACTTGGCTGCTCATAAATTTCCTTTAACATAAAATGGTCGTAACCACCTTTTTCAATAGCAGCTAGTTCCATATCTAGCTTGGTAATAAATGGTGTTACTTTTTCATTGCCCAAATTTTTAAGAATCAATTCATCGGGCTTTACAATCGCCAATTCATAATCATTTACATACACTACCTCTTTTGTGTATTCAATTATTGGCGATGCATCGCTTGCTAAAAAATGTTCACCCTTACCAATACCAATAACAAGTGGGCTTCCTTTACGAGCAGCAATAATAGTTTCGGGGTCTTGCTCATCTAATAACAAAATACAGTAGGCACCTGTTATTCTTTTCAAAGCAATTCGAACTGCCTCTTCCAAAGAACAATTATTATTTAATAAAATATCTTCAATAAAATTGAGCAATACTTCGGTATCAGTATCACTAGAAAATGTATAAT
>JANXOQ010000178.1 GCA_025357775.1 Ferruginibacter sp.
CAAACATATTTATTACAATTGGTGTTTTTATTTTGATAATGAGTTATTTCTTGTTTGAAAATGATTGTTCATTTAGTAGAACTTTTTTTGGGTTCCCATTAGTTTCTATTGGTTTTGGATTATTGGTGTTAGGTGCTATTATGCCTAACAGTTTTTTGTATCAATGGAAATCTGCTGTTTTGACAAAAATTGCAGAACTTTCATATGCACTTTATTTAATTCACATGGCTGTTATTCTATCAACTCAAACCATTTTTGCAGAGTTGGGTCTTGCAAAAAACAGTAGCTTAATGTTCTTGTTATCAATTTTCTTCTGTTTCGTTTTGGCTATTATACTTCATTATATCATTGAAAAGCCATTTATGAAAATGAGAAAGCGGTTCATATAAAACCTACAGCTAACATTAAGTTTTGTGTAAGTTGTGCAGGCAAAATAAACCTCAACATTTATATAACTGTTTGGCTTTTATTCCAGCTCGACGAAATTCTATTTGGCAAATGAATAAAACAATATCAATGTTGCAACTACCAATTTTTGATGTAGAAAAAAGTAATCTATACGTATTCAATCCTTAGTCATATTCGGCACTCTCTACTCCCCGATACACACTTTCCACTAGCCAAAACCTTCTACCAACATTTCTTTATTTATTTTTTGCACCAAACCTTGTAGTACTTTACCAGGGCCACATTCTGTAAAATTGGTAGCGCCATCAGCTATCATAGCTTGTATACATTGTGTCCATTTTACAGGTGCTGTAAGTTGTGCTATTAAATTTTCTTTAATTTGTGAGGCATCTTTTACAGCTTCTGCTACTGCATTTTGGTATATAGCACAAATTGGAGTATTAAAATTTGTACTATTTATTTTTGTAGCTAGTTCTTCTCTTGCAGGTGCCATTAGTGGTGAGTGAAATGCACCACCAACAGGTAATACCAATGCCCTTTTTGCACCAGCTTCTTTCATGCGTTCACATGCTATTTCTATTCCCTTTATGGAGCCACTTATTACCAATTGCCCCGGGCAGTTATAATTTGCTGCTACTACTACTTCATTTGTTTCTGCCACTATTTCATTACATATTCGTTCTACTTTATCATCATCTAAGTTTAATACAGCAGCCATTGTACTTGGGTTAACCTCACAAGCTTTTTGCATAGCACTTGCACGTACTGCTACCAGGCGCAATGCATCTGCAAAACCTAAAGCTCCATTTGCTACCAAAGCAGAAAATTCTCCTAGCGAATGTCCAGCAACCATATCTGGCTTTGCTTCTTCTATATTTTTAAATGCTGCTACAGAGTGTATAAATATTGCTGGTTGTGTAATATTGGTTTGTTTTAAATCTTCCTCACTACCAGTAAACATAATTTCGCTTATTTTAAAACCCAATATTTCATTTGCTTCTTCAAATAATAATTTTGAAGCTTTGTTACTATCGTATAAATTTTTACCCATGCCACTAAATTGTGCTCCTTGCCCAGGAAAAACGAATGCTTGTTTCATATTTTAAATTTTTAAACTGTTGTTTTTTTTGTTAAGCTTGATCAATGTCTCAATTTCAGATAAAAATTTTGAATTTACAATAAGAAAAGATTTTTTTAAGTGAAGTACCGTTTCTATTTGGGAAATTTGAATCCTTTGGACTTGCAAAATTTAATTTTGATAATATTAAAAATATTATTAATCCTGGGTCTGAAACTGCAGCTACCTTATTTCAATTAAATGCCATTTACCACAAAGATCCTTTTGATAGAACTCCAATTTGACAGGCAATACAAAGTAATTATACTTTAATTACAGATGAAAAAAATATTAAAAAATACAAAAGCGAAGGCCTAAAAACTATTTGGTAAAAAATATTTTCCTCAACAACATTATCCTTTATATTCGTTAATCAAAATTTTATTATATGAAACGGATATGTATGTTCTTCGCATTTATAACATCATTATTTAGCAGCAAAGCACAAACCGATAAACAATATCCTGCTTACACAGGCAAAGACTTAGGCTTAACTTTTGTAAAAAATAATGCTAGCTTTCGCATATGGGCACCCACCGCTACGCAGGTAAAATTAAGACTCTATAACCAAGGGCTTGGTGGCGAAGTGGTGCAAACTGTAGACTTTCAAAAAGCCGTACAAGGCACTTGGACAGCTGCTTTGGTAGGTACACACTTAGGAGATTATTATACATTTAAAGTAGAGCATAATGGCGTATGGCTAGATGAAGTGCCCGACCCCTATGCAAAAGCAGTAGGTACTAATGGTAAGCGTGCCATGATAGTAGATATGCAAAAAACAAACCCTACAGGCTGGGCTGCTGATAAAGCCCCTGCATTAAAAAATAAAACAGATGCCATTGTGTATGAGCTGCATGTACGAGATGCAAGCATAGCAGCTAACTCTGGTATTACACAAAAAGGAAAATTTATTGGGCTTATAGAAACGGGTACAAAAAATAATGAAGGACTTTCTACAGGGCTAGACCATTTGGTAGATTTAGGAATAACGCATGTGCAGTTGTTGCCTTTGTACGATTACAATTCTGTAGATGAAGCAGATCTTAACAAAACCCAATACAATTGGGGCTACGACCCACAAAATTACAATACGCCTGATGGTTCTTACAGCACCAATGCTGCCGATGGCGCCGTAAGAATTAGAGAATTTAAACTATTGGTAAAAACTTTTCACAGTAAGGGTTTAAGTGTGGTGATGGATGTAGTATACAATCACACAGGTACAACAAACGAATCTAATTTTAATCAAATTGTACCAGGTTATTATTACAGAAAAACAAACGATGGTAAATTTAGTGATGCCTCAGGTTGTGGAAACGAAATGGCAAGTGAAAAAGCTATGATGAGAAAATTTATGTTGGAATCTGTTTTGTATTGGGTAAAAGAATATCATATAGACGGCTTTCGATTTGACCTTATGGGCATACACGATATTGAAACCATGAATTTAATATCAAAAGAATTGCACAAAATAAAACCAAGCATTATTTTGTATGGAGAAGGTTGGACATCTGGTGGCTCATCATTAGCGGAAGATAAAAGAGCCGTAAAGAAAAATACCATACAGCTAGATAAAGTAGGTGTGTTTAGCGATGATATTCGTGATGGAATAAAAGGCAGTGTGTTTGAAAAAAATGATAGAGGTTTTGCAAGTGGCAAAGCAGGTATGGAAGAAAGTATAAAATTTGGTATTGTAGCATCTACACAACACCCGCAATTGGATTATACAAAAGTAAATTATAGCAAAGCGCCTTATGCAAAAGAGCCATACCAAACAGTCACGTATGTGGAATGCCACGACAACCATGTGTTGTGGGATAGATTATTAAACAGCAACCCAAACAATACAGAAGCAGAGCGTACAGAAATGCACAAGCTAGCATTGTCTATTGTACTAACGTCGCAAGGCATAAGTTTTTTACATGCAGGCACAGAGTTTTTGCGTACAAAAAAAGGGGTAGAAAATTCTTACAAATCTCCTGATGATATAAACGAAATAGATTGGAGTTTGAAAACAAAAAACAAAGCAGTATTTGATTATGTACAAGGGCTTGTACGTATGCGTAAGGAGCACCCTTCATTTCGTTTGCCTACTACTGCTAGTATAAAAGCCAATTTACGTTTTATTGACAATCAACCTGCTGGTGTTATAGGCTATGCGCTAAATGGTGCTGCGGTAAATGATAGTTGGAAAAATATACAAGTTTGGTTTAATGGAAATAGTTCATCACAAAAAATAAAAATAAATAGTAGTGGATGGAAAACGGCTATATCAAATAATAAATTTGAAGAATCAATTATTAGCAATATGATTATTTTAAATGCGAACAGTTGTGTAGTTATTTATAAAAAATAAAACAATTTACAGGCTAAAATTTTTTTACAAAACATATTGCTCTCATCCTTAAATTTTTTTAGCTCTAGGAGGTTTTTTATATAGATGGTTTTCCATTTGAAAAA
>JANXOQ010000438.1 GCA_025357775.1 Ferruginibacter sp.
TGTGAGATGCATATTTTACCATTTCTAAAAAAGAAGTATTTAAATAAGGTTCGCCTTGAAAATAAAAAATAAGGTAAAGTAATTCTTTATGAATATCATCTATTGTTTCTGTAAAAAAGATTTTTTTACAGAAACAATAGATGATATTCATAAAGAATTACTTTACCTTATTTTTTATTTTCAAGGCGAACCTTATTTAAATACTTCTTTTTTAGAAATGGTAAAATATGCATCTCACAAAGGCATATACACTGCCACAAGCACCAATGCACATTACCTTACAGACGAAGCTGCAAAAAAAACTGTAGAAAGTGGTTTAGATAGGCTCATTATTTCTATAGATGGTACTACACAAGATTCTTATGTGCAGTACAGGGTAGGTGGAAATTTAGAAAAAGTAATAGAAGGTGCAAAAAATATTGTAAAATGGAAAGAGGAATTAAATAGTAAAACACCATTTGTATTTTTTCAATTTTTGGTAGTAAAACACAATGAGCATCAAATAGAAGATATAAAAAAATTAGCAAAAGAAATAGGCGTAGATGAAGTACGTTTTAAAAGCGCACAAGTGTACGATTATGAAAATGATCCCAACAATTTAATACCCACCAACGAAAAATACAGCAGATATAAAAAAAATGCGGATGGTAGTTTTAAAGCGAAAAATAAATTTGCAAATCGCTGTTGGAAATTGTGGCATGCTAATGTAATAACTTGGGATGGCTTAGTGGTGCCATGTTGTTTTGATAAAGATGCAGAGCACCGGTTGGGAAATTTAAAAAATGAACCTTTCAAAAAAATATGGAAAAACGATAATTACAAACAGTTTAGAACCGAGCTTATGAAAAGTAGAAAAAACATAGACATTTGTGCCAACTGTAGCGAAGGTGAAAGCGTGTGGAAGTAAATAAATATTAAAGATTAAGTTATAAAGGCTATTATAATTAGCCTTGTATTATCTAATAATCCATGCTAATGGTTTAAACTTAAAACTTTTAAATAAACAAATGAATAAACAAATATTTAATAACAGAATTACACAAATAGTTGTACTAATATTAATTATACTAATAGCTATTTTATTAATTAAACAATTATTTGTTTTTGTACCCGGAATGTTAGGTGCTATTACCTTGTACATATTAAGTCGCAGCTATTATTTTCAATTAATATATAAAAAGAAATGGAAAAAAGGGCTAACCGCCATGTTGTTTATTATAGGATTTTTTACCATTATAGCATTACCAGTTTATTTAAGTATAACACTCATTAGCCCTAAGGTAAATGAAGTATTGCAAAATCAAGATAAAGTTGTGTTAGCTGTTCAATCTGCTGCACAAAAATTATCTATGAAAATTGGTACAGAGGTTTTATCTTCTGAAAATATAAAGACAGCTGCGCAAAAAATAACAACCTTTCTGCCTTCTTTATTAAGTGGAACAGCTGCTACTTTAGCTAATTTATTTATGATGTTTTTTTTGCTATATTTTTTGTTTATTGGTGGCATTGAAATGGAAAAAAGAATAAATAAAATTATCCCACTAAAGCCACAAAACATAAATATACTTGCCAGTGAAACTAAAATGATGATAAAAGCTAACGCCCTAGGTATACCAATTATTTGTATAGTACAAGGCATTGCTGCTACTTTGGGGTATTTAATATTCGGGGTATCTGATTGGGGGCTTTGGGGTTTTCTTACAGGCATTTTTGCTTTTTTTCCATTTGTAGGCACTATGATTATATGGGTGCCTCTTTGCTTATACATGTATGCACAAGGGCTAGTACTACCGAGTGTTGGGCTTGCCATTTATAGCATAGTAGTTACTGGCAATGTGGATTATGTTGCCCGCATCGGCTTTATGAAAAAAATGGGAGATGTACATCCACTAATCACAATTTTTGGTGTTATTGTTGGGCTAAATGTATTTGGCTTTGTTGGTTTAATATTTGGTCCATTGCTAATTAGTTATTTTCTTATTCTAGTAAAAATTTATGTAAACGAATTTTCTGAAGATGAAATGGAAATGAAATTAGAAAACGATAAAGAGTAAAATAACATGAGTTTAGAAACAGATATTAGCCAAAGTAAATTTGCCAATGAGCATCAAAAGCTAACTATCAATATTATTTATACTGCAAATTGGATTAACGAAAAACTTAAATCTCTCTTTGATAAAGAGGAAATTACTCAACAACAATTTAATATTTTACGAATTTTGAGAGGAGCAGGTACAGCATTATCTACCTTGCAAATACGACAACGTATGCTTGACAAAATGAGTGATACAAGCAGAATAGTAGATAGACTTGTATTAAAAGGGTTGGTAAAAAAAAACGCTTGCCCTGCAGATAAAAGATTAGTGGATATATGCATTACAGCAAAAGGAAATTGCTTGCTCGAAAAATTAGATTTGTATCAAGAAAGCATAGATAACATTCCTAATAATCTTACTGAAGATGAAGCAAAATTATTAAACGAATTGCTAGATAAAATAAGGGCAAACGAATAATAAAAATTAATGTTATATGCTAAACAGCTGTAAACACTACAATAGCTGGTTTTAAAAATACATTTTTAACTATTTAGAAAATATTTTATCATATTTCTTTAAAAACATTTTTACCTTATCTTTACCCGAAAAGAAAATATTATCACGACTTATGTTTAATTTAATACTTTTTGGCCCACCTGGCAGCGGAAAAGGAACGCAAAGCGAAAAAATTATTGAAAAATTTGGATTATTTCATTTAAGTACTGGCGATTTATTGCGTTCTCAAATTTCTTTTCAAACACCACTTGGGCTTGAGGCAAAAAAAATAATGGACAGAGGGCATCTTGTGCCAGATGAAGTAGTAGTAGGTATGATAAGCACAGCACTAGATGAAAACAGCCAAGCTAAAGGGTTTTTATTTGATGGTTTTCCACGTACTGCAGCACAGGCAGAATCGTTGGATAAATTACTAGAATTTAAACAGCAATCTATTGCTGTAATGCTAGCGCTAGATGTGAGCGAACCAGAGCTTATAAAAAGATTATTGAAACGTGGAGAAACAAGCGGAAGAAGCGATGATACAAACGAAGAAATAATAGCAGCACGTGTAGCAGAATATAAAAATAAAACTGAAGCTGTAGCAGACTATTACAGACAAACAAATAAAGTAGTAATGATAGCGGGAGAAGGAACAGTAGAAGATATTTTTGAAAGATTATCAAACGAAATAAAAAGCAGGTTATAAATAACCTGCTTTTTATTGTCAAAAATATTTAACTTTTTATTTCACAAATTGTTGAGTAATAATCTTGTTATTTTTTTGTTTTACTTTTATGTAATAGTTTCCTTTTGGCAAATTTTCAACATTTATTTCATTGCTTAAAAAGTTACCAGTTAGCATTGTGCTACCAGCACTATTTACAATTGTATAAAAACTTCCTATTAAGTTAAATGAACTTTTAAGGAATATTTTACTTGAAACAGGGTTAGGAGATATTTTAATATTATCTATTACATTACTGTAATTTATTTCTACAATTGAGGAGTAGTTTATTTTTCCGCTAAAATCTACTTGTGCAAGCCTGTAAAAATTTTTACCAAAAGCAGCATTTTTATCTTCAAAACTATAATTATTTTCATTTGTAGAATTACCAGCAGCATTTATTTTTCCGACTACTTTAAAAGTTATATTATCAGTACTATTTTCAATAGAAAAATAATCGTTGTTTATTTCTTGGGCAGTTTTCCAAGTTAGTATTACTGTAGTGTTACTTTGCCTTGCAGTAAATGCAGAAAGTGTTATTGGTAGAACTGTTTCACCTATTGTTAATACATTTGCGGGTGTTGCATTATCGCCACCTGTACCTCCACCCCCATCTACTGCGTTCCCAGCTGTATAAAATTTTACAGCACCAAAATTTGCAGCTGGCGCTGTCCATGGTATATTTATAATTCCACTATTAAGTAAACTGTTATGTTCTAAATAATTTCTGTTATTGCTGCTCATATTTGAACTAGTTGTCAAAAACCAATTTACTACTCCAGGAGGTAATGATGCGCCCCAAGTATTTAAATTTGTATTATCAGAAGATTTTACACTTGTAGTTTGAAACCCATATTGTGGTGTGCCACTTGTAGCAACAATACTTATACGTAAGGTATAATTTGTACTAGGGGTATAATTTGTAACTGTATTATTAGCACTATTTAAAAGTTGAACATCAAATGTTGGAGCAAATGTACCTCCACCATGACAATTAGCACAAGTACCGTTCCCAAAGGGAGCTCCAGTTCTATTTGCATTACCACTTCCCGCAGCCCCTCCACTCCTTAGTGGGTGGTGGTAATTACCAAAACCACTTTTTTTAAAGCTGGAAGAAAAAATGATAATTGATAAAAATGCAACTGATAAAAATAAAAGTTTCTTCATGATTAATTATTTAATTTATTCATACTAAAATTACAAAATAAATTTAACAAAATAATATAATTAATTTTTAATTGGCTGTTAAAGTCTCCTTTAATATTTGTATTTGTGCAAAAGCACTGGCTTAAGTAATTTCTCGTTGCTGTGCAGTTACTTTTTACCCAGTCTATTATAGTTGTTAAACTATATTTACAATTTTATGTTAGTTTAATTATTGTACATGTAAAAAATTGTCTTTTGTATAAAAATTTCATGTTTATTCAATAATCATCAGCTTTGCATAATTCAACATTATTTTCTTTTCTCCATTTGTTTCAAAATTTATTGTAGCAATTGGATTATGCGAAGCACCTTCCATTTTTGCAATTACACCAAAGCCAAATTTTTGATGTTCTACTTTCTGCCCTTCAGCCAAGTCTGCTGTATTGCTTGCTGTAAAATTTATTGAAACAGTATGTTCTTTTGTTTGTGGTCTTGCAGGTATAGCATACGCAGGGCTTTCCGTTTCTCTTTTTGCAAACATACTGCCTTGGCTGCCACCATTGTTTTCAAAACCCCTACCCATACGCTCAAATGCACTACCACGGCTGCCTGCGCTTGATGCATTGTTTCTTGCAGCCGCACCAGCGTAGCTTTTATCTAAGTTTTCATCAGGCATTTCATCTATAAAGCGGCTCGGTTCGTTTTGTTGTAACTGCCCAAAACGATAGCGTGCATTGCTATAACTTAAATATAATTTTGCTTTAGCCCTTGTAATAGCTACATAAAATAAACGACGTTCTTCTTCCAATTCTTCTCTACTGTTTATAGCCATCGCATTAGGAAAAAGCGTTTCTTCCAAACCACCTACAAACACTACCGGAAACTCCAATCCTTTTGCCGCATGAATAGTCATTAGCTTTACTACATCTTGGTTTCTTTCATCACCTTGGTCTGCATCGGTAAGCAGTACAATTTGTTGTAAATAAGCCCCCAAAGAAGCCCCACCACCCCCCGAAGTGGGGATTTCCAAACCTTCAATTATTTCTCCATCTTCATTTATTATACCAGTTTTTAATGGGTCATCTACAAATTCTTTTATAGAGTTTAGCAACTCCTGCACGTTTTCATACCTTGCTAAACCCTCTGTGGTTTTATCGTTAAACAAATCTTTTACCAAACCACAATTTTTGCCCACTAAAAACGCAATGTCATAAGCATTCTTTTTTGGCATTTCACTTTGAAACATTTTTATCATCGTCACAAAGTTGTCTATCGCCTCAAGCGTACCGCTTTTAAAACCATACATAGCGGCATTGCAAGCCACATCCCACATGCTCAAGTTTTGCTCATTGGCAAACAATACCATTTTATCTATCGTCGTTTTTCCAATAGCACGTACAGGGTAATTTATAATTCTTTTCAGCGCTTCTTCATCTCTTGGGTTTACAACAATGCGTAAATAACTCAACAAATCTTTTACTTCTTTGCGTTGGTAAAAACTTACGCCCCCATATATGCGATATGCAATACCCATGCGCCTTAGGCTCTCTTCAAAACTTCTACTCTGTGCATTGGTTCTATATAAAATGGCAAAGTCTTGGTTAAAATAATGGTTGCGCAATTTATTTTCTTGAATAGCATCTGCCACCATTTTACCCTCGTCGTTATCCGTCATGGTACGTACGAGTTTTATTTTTTCGCCTTGGTCGTTGTTGGTAAATAAATTCTTTTCTATTTGCCCTTTGTTGTTACCAATAATTTCGTTGGCTACGCTCAATATATTTTTTGTGCTTCTATAATTTTGCTCCAGTTTTACCACTTTTACATCATCATAATCTTTTTCAAACTGCAAAATATTTTCTATCGTAGCACCTCTAAAGCTATAAATACTTTGGGCATCATCACCCACTACACATACGTTCTCATGCATGGCGCCCAGCAGTTTTACAATTTCGTACTGTGCTGTATTTGTATCTTGGTACTCGTCTATCAGCAAGTATTTAAACTTCTTTTGATACTTACTTAAACTTGCAGGTACATTTTTAAGAAGTATATAGAACTTAAATAATAAGTCATCAAAATCCATAGCACCGTTTTTATAACAACGCTTTGCATACGCATCATATATTTGCCCAAGCATGGGGCGGTTTGCCCGAGCATCTTCTTGCTGTAATTGATAATCGATTGCATATTCCGCAGGACCTACCAATCCATTTTTTGCAGATGATATTCTATTGTACACCACATTTGGTTTGTACAGTTTATCATCCAATTCCATTTCTTTTATAACCGTTTTTACTACACTCTTTGCATCGTCAGTATCGTAAATGGTGAAGTTGCTTGGGTAGCCAATGTTGGGTGCTTCGCTGCGCAATATGCGTGCAAACACACTATGAAAAGTACCAATGTATAAATTTCTTGCTTCGCTGTTTCCTAAAATACGCTCCACCCTTTCCTTCATTTCTTTGGCAGCTTTATTGGTAAACGTAAGCGCCAAAATATTAAAAGCATCTATGCCGTGGTGGCTCATCAAATGCGTAATTCTTGTAGTAAGCACTTTTGTTTTTCCGCTACCAGCACCAGCTATAATCATAATAGGCCCGTCTTTGTGCAGCACCGCTTCTCTTTGCGGCTCGTTCAATTCATCTAAATAATTTGGCATAGGCACAAAGTTAATTTTTTATTCGTGGGATTAAAAAAAGAGTTACGGTTTTTAAGGTTACAGGGTGCAATTTGTGGGAAGTAAACTAAAATTTCATGACTATTATCTTGTGTGTTACTTGGAGCTGTAAGCAGAAAACCATTATTGAGCTTTTGTCCGCTGCCCGTCTCCAATCTTTTGCTCGTACCTCACAAAAGGATTTCCGCCTAAGCAGCGCAGCCATTCATCTTTTTGTTTTTCAATTTGGCAAGTCAAAAATTAACTTGGTTATGCAAGTGATATAAAGCTAAATAAACTAGTTCTGAATTTTCAAAAAATTTAGACTTTTTTAGCAAAGAAAACTTTAGCAAATTGAAAAAATGATATAAGTTTTTAAACTAATGCATTACTAACTATAAATTGTTAGATTTAAAAATCATAAACCTAAAACCGTAAATTGCCTCATCAAAAAATTTACAAATGCCACAATCAAAAATTGCAGGTGTAGGAATGTATGTACCTGAAAATATTGTAACAAACAACGACCTCACTGCCTACATAGAAACTAGTGATGAATGGATACAAGAGCGCACAGGTATAAAAGAACGCAGGTATGCACATCGTACCAATGAAACTACAACTACCATGGCTGTAAAGGCTGCTCAAATTGCATTACAGCGTGCTGGCATTAAAGCGCAAGAGGTAGATTTTATAATTTTTGCTACCCTAAGTCCTGATTATTATTTCCCAGGCTGTGGCGTTTTATTGCAACGAGAAATGAAGATGAAAGAAATTGGCGCATTAGATATTCGTAACCAATGCAGCGGTTTTGTGTATGCTGTTTCTATTGCAGATCAGTTTATAAAAACAGGTATGTACAAAAATATTTTGGTAGTAGGTAGCGAAAAACATTCTTTTGGGCTTGACTTTAGTACCCGTGGTAGAAATGTATCTGTAATATTTGGTGATGGTGCAGGTGCAGTAGTAATGCAGCCTACAGAAGCAAAGGGTATACTAAGTACACATTTACATAGCGATGGTGAAAGTGCAGAAATATTAGCAATGTGTAACCCTGGCACACATGCTAACCATTGGGTAAAAGTACCAGTAGCCACTTTTGACGATGCCCCAAGAGGAGAAATGTTTATGAGCCATGCCATGGTTGAAAATGCACAAAATTATCCCAATATGGATGGCCCTTCGGTGTTTAAAAAAGCAATAATAAAATTCCCTGAGGTAATTATGGAAGCACTCGAAAAAAATAATTTAAAAACTAGTGATATAAACATGCTTATACCACACCAAGCTAATTTACGCATTGCACAATTTGTACAACAAAAATTGCAACTAAGAGATGACCAAGTTTTTAACAACATAGATAAGTATGGCAACACAACCGCAGCATCTATCCCTATTGCGTTGTGCGAAGCTTGGGAAGCAGGAAAAATAAAAGAAGGTGACCTTGTTTGCTTAGCTGCCTTTGGTAGTGGGTTTACTTGGGGTAGTGTTATTATGAGGTGGTAAAGCCACTTAAATCTCCTAAAGTGGGACTTTTGGTCTCTAACATTTTGAAAGCTATCTACTCTAACTTTAGATTTCAAAAGTTATCCCTTTGGTATAAATTTTTGTTGATGAAGTAAATGGCTTTACCAACCTTTCGAGGGCATATTTCATCTTTAGTTATCAATCTTGATTATATAATTCAATCAAAAAAATATAAAAACACATTTTGAAAAATAGAAAGTTTATTGTTTTTATTAACCCAATTTCGGGTACAAAAAATAAAGAACAAACAAAAATTATTATTGAACAAAAACTTATTCAAGCAAATTTTTTGTATCAATTTTTACCTACAGAAGCATCAGGGGATTATTTTTTTTTAAAAGAAAAAATAGCCAAAGAAAATATTACAGATGTTATTATTTGTGGAGGCGATGGAACTGTAAATCAAGTGTGTGCTTACTTGCAGCATATAGATGTGCAAGTTGGTATAATACCCATGGGCTCTGGCAATGGGCTAGCGTTTACAGCTGGTATACCTAAAGCGCCACAAAAAGCAATGGATATAATTCTAAATGGCAATGCTGGTTTTATAGATTCCTTTTTGGTAAACAACCAATTTGCTTGCCATAATTTTGGAGTAGGTTTTGATGCAAGAATAGCACACGAGTTTGCTGAAAGCTCAAACCGTGGACCATTTAATTATATAAAATTAACTGCAAAAAATTATTTTAAAGCAAAGCCTCATTCGTTTATCATAAAAATAGATAATACAATACTAGAAGTAAATGCTTTTTTTGTTGCAGTTCTCAATAGCAATCAGTTTGGCAACAGCCTTACTATAGCGCCAAAAGCCACGCTAAACGATGGACTGTTAGATGTTGTTATTGTAAAAAAAGAAAATAAATTTAGCCTTTTTTTTAAATTAATAAATCAATTAAAAGCTGGCAAATTAGCAAACTTATCTGATGATGGTAGAACATTTCATTATTTTCAAACAAAAAAAATAACTATCTACAACCCAGAAAAAGAATTGATACATGTTGATGGTGAGCCTACGCAAGCAATGGAAATAATAGAAATTAAAATTATTGAAAATGCTTTTAAATTAATACAGCCATAATTTATTTTACCAAGCATTAATTTTTTATATTTTTTTGCATTTCTATTTTAAATACTCCACAATCTTCTTCACTTCCTTTTGATTAGCTTCATTATCATAAGAAGCTAATACATCTATTTTTTCTCTTGCAGATAAATGAAAATTTAAAGCAGCTGTTTTATCTTCTTTTTCTGGTATGTATGCAAGTGAAACTTTATTTATTTTTAAAGCACTATCATTTTTTAGATAAGCATATTGGTCTTCTTCATAATAGTGTTGTATTTTAAACCAATTATGTTGTAACATGGTAGCAGGTGTTACCATCATATCAGTTATAGAGTTTGTTTCAAAAGGCTGTTGCCAATTATCATTTGGCCTATCTTTTATTTGTACAATTAAAATACCACAGGTGTTTTCTTTTATCCAATCTTTAAAATTATCTATAAATCGTAAGGTAGTTTCTTGTCCAAAATTATCTCTAAGCCCTGCATCCATTACATCTATTACTGGCACACTGGGTAGCCATACATTAGGCAGCACATAGGGGAAAGTAGCATTCATACGAAGGGCTGTAAGCATACGTAATTCCATTGGGTTTTGTTTAGCAAACAATGCCGCAAAATCAACCGCATCGGGGCTTATAGCAGTATCTGTTTGTGTCGTAAAAGCCTTCATCATAAAGCTAATAGGCTGAGTGCTTATCATCATTTTTCTAGCATCTGCTTTTATTACGGCATCAAAAATCATAAGTGGCACAGTAGCATTTTTCTCAAATGGTTGTATATCTTTTAATTGCTTATTTAATAATCCATCTGAGTTTTCTGATAGTTTTTTTTCAAAAGCATAGCCTCTATCTTTTACATATTTATTATTGCCCACAGAAAACTTTTGTACAGGCGCAAAAATATCTCTAGCCATTAATGAAGTAAATACAGGGTTTAATAAATCTTTAGAAATATTGTTGGTGTATCTTTTATTATACAAATCAAAACTTTTATTTATATTTTTTTCATTGTACATCTCTCTGTAATAAGCAGCTGCAAGCATACCACCACTAGCACCACTTATTAAAAAACATTTTTTCATTAAGTTTCCACCAGTTATACTGTCAGTTTGTTGCAAAGAATTCATTGTAAAAGCGGCACTACGAAGCCCTCCACCGCTTACGTTTATAAAAACTAGCAATGGTTTTTCTTGTTGTTGTTTTGCTTTCCATTTATTTAAAATGGCAATCATATTTGCCCTATCCGCATCTATTTTTGCTGGTGTACATATTGCTTGTAACGATGCTTTATTGTAATTTGGCCTTGTACTTTTATCAATATAGCTTAGCCCATAAGCTTTATTACGAGGGTCTATTAAATCATTTTTATACAAAATATTTAATACAAAAAACAATACAATTATTGCCAATAAACTCCAGCTTTCTAAAAAATAGGTGAGCGACCCAATAACAGCTATTAGTAGCGCAAATACAATAAGTATACTTGCTGCAGCAGGTATTTCAAAAAACTTATGCTCTTGAAAAAAACCTGTAACCACAATTACTATAAATGCTAATACTATACTAAATATTGCAGCAAGGTGATGACGTTTAAAAACAGTATCTAAAAAATCTTGCCTATAATGATTTACATTTCTTACTTTTTTTAACCGAAAACTTTTCCCTAAATACCATAAAACTTTTAGCCCAAATTCATCTTGCTTTTTATTTTTTATTGTAAAGGTTTCGTTAAATCTTTTGGGGTCGCTTACTATAGCAGCCATTGTTTTTTCTACAGTTTTGCTAGCACCAAAAAAATATGCAAAAGAAAAAGCAACTAAAATAAACACACCAAGCGCTATGCCTAATATTTCTAATAAAATTTCTCCATCAGACATTAACTCCTTTAAATTATCAAAATTGTAAAGTTTAATAAAATAAAAAATTATAAAACCAATGGGCAGCAAACCATTGTTAATACTGTATTTTAAAAAAGGCTCTGAGGTAGTAGCTAAAAACTTTAATCGTTTACTATGCAAAATAAACGTAGTTATATTCCAACTCATAATAAATACACCTAGCGCAATACCTGTAATAAATGCTGCAAGCATAGTGACAGAGCCTAAATATTCTGGCGAAAAAAACAATGCATCAGCGCCAAAGGTTTTCATAAAACTACCTTGTGCTACACTAAATAAAATATACCAAAAAGCTAGTAGTATTTGATATTTTCTAAAATGGAGTATAAAAAGCTGGATGGGTAAAGAGTAAAACAAATTTTTAAAGAATAACTTCATGTGCCATACTCAATTTAGTTAATGTAAGATATGCAATTTCTTTTTTAGAAACCAAATTACAAAACCTGTTGCTTCAACTAATCTGTGGTATTTTTTGTATACAAAATAGCAAACATTATTTGTGAAATAGTAAGTGCAGCTAGCAATAAATGCAGTGGCTGTGCTAATGCGGGCATATCTAAATAATACAGTACTATGCCTGTTGTTACGCTACTCATTATAAGTAATAAAATGTTACGCATAGCGTTTTTTAGTGCTGGTATTTTTCTAGTATACCAAACACAATAAATGGTAGACAACAAAACTATCCACGAAAAACTTCTGTGAATTATAAATGCTATTGGCAATTTTGCAAGCCATGCTTCTCTTTGTTCATAATGTAAAACTTTGCTCACATCATCTACATACATGCGTACCATTGTACCTAACACAGATTGTACTAAAACAACTATAAGTAGTAAAACCAATGCACGTCTAATTTTGATACCAACAGTTTTTTTATACAACTTGCCGTATACTGCCATTAGCAATGCAAGCTGTATTTGAGTAAGAAATAATGCAAACAATAAATGTATAGAAATACTAAAATGCGCAAGATTTAATTTTACAACAAATTTTCCCAGTAAACCTGTTAAAATTATTAAGATAAAAAATGCTATCGCAAGTTTTAGTTCTCTTTGTAAACTTGCTCTTCTTTTAAAAATAAAAACCAATTGTACAATGGCAAATAGCCCTAGCAATACAGTAAATAATCTATTTACATATTCTATCCAAGTATGGTATACATTAAATGTGTGGTCAATATCTTGTGTTTTTAAATAACTTTCAAAGTTTGATGGTAGTTCAGCTGCATTGGTAGGTGGTATCCAAAGCCCAAAACATTTTGGCCAATCTGGGCAGCCCATTCCGCTTTGTGTTGTTCTCACAACCCCACCAGCAATAATTACCAAAATGGTTAGTACAAATGTGGCTAATACCCATTTTTTAAGAAATTTCATAAATATAATGTTGATACAAATTTACGAAAACAAGCTAGTTTAAGTTTATGCTTTTATATTTTATGAGTTTATTATTTCTCGTTCATTAAGTACCAAAAATATAATATGTGGGCAGCTATTAAAATACTTTCCTGCTTTTACCAATAACAATAACTTTGCAAGATGAATAAAAACTTGGATGATGTTTTAATAATAGGTGCTGGCATTGCAGGGCTTACCGCTGCAAAAGTTTTAAAAGAGGCAGGCAAAAAAATAAAAATTATAGAAGCCTCTGATGGAGTTGGAGGCAGAGTAAGAACTGATAAAGTAGATGGTTTTTTATTAGACAGGGGTTTTCAAGTATTACTAACTGCTTACCCAGAAGCAAAAAGGTTTTTAGATTATAATGCACTTGACTTAAAGAAATTTAAACCTGGTGCAATAGTATTAAACGAAAATGGTACTACAGAAATTGGTGACCCACTTAGAGACCCAAGCTCATTATTTAAAACACTGTCATCGCCTGTAGGCTCTATTTTAGATAAGTTAAAAATGCTTTTGCTAAAAATAAAATTAGCTCATATAAGTATAGATGAAATATTTACAAAAGAAGAAATAACAACGCTCAAATATTTACAAAAATATGGATTTAGCGAAAAAATGATTACTCAATTTTTTAAACCTTTTATGACAGGTATTTTTTTAGAGAACCAATTAAATACTTCAAGCAGAATGTTTGAATTTGTTTTTAAAATGTTTAGCGAAGCAGAAACAACAATACCTGCTAGAGGCATGGGTATGATAACCGCACAGCTTGCTAATAATTTAACAAAAGATGAATTAATTTTAAATGAAAAAGTAATTCAAATAGATGGAAATAAAATTTTAACTTTTAATGGAGAATATTTAGAAGCAAAAAAAATTTTAATAGCCACCAGTGCTGTTAATTTACCTTCCCCATTCACAAAATGTACAGACGAAAAAAAATCCGTTTTGTGCATGTATTTTACTACAAATAAAGCACCCTTTACTGCACCGCTTATTGCGTTAAATGCATCTGCAAACAAATTAGTAAATAATATTGCTGTTGTAAATCAAATTTCAAAAGAATATGCACCAGAAGGGCAATTTTTAATTGCTGTTTCTATAATTGATAATTTTGAAATAAATACCGAAACTGTTTTAGCAAAAAAAGTAAAAGAAGAATTAAAATATTGGTATGCCGATGCTATAAATTGGAAACATTTAAAAACATACAATATATCTTATGCATTGCCAAAAGATGTTACCGTTTCTTACAGTTTAGAAGCAGCGCAAATAAGGTTTACTGACAATTGTTTTGTATGTGGAGATTATCTTTTAAACGGCTCTATAAATGCAGCTATGAAAACTGGTAGAGTAGCTGCAGAAGCTATTATAAATTTGTAAAAAAATGCTACAACAATTTTTGTTTAAAGATAAATTAGAAGCTGGCTTAGATGAGGCTGGGCGTGGCTGCTATGCAGGTCCTGTATTTGCAGCAGCCGTTATATTACCTCAAGACTTTTACCACCCACTTTTAAATGATAGTAAACTTTTATCAGAAAAAAACAGAGAACTACTACGCCCAATAATTGAAAAAGAAAGCGTAGCTTATGCAGTTGCAAATGTTTGTAATATTGAAATAGATACAATAAATATTTTGCAAGCATCTTTTAAAGCTATGCATTTAGCCATAAATAATTTACAAAAAAAACCTACCCATTTATTAATAGATGGAAATCGTTTTAAAGCATATAAAAAAATAAACCATACTTGTATTATAAAAGGCGATAGTAAATTTGCCTCTATAGCTGCTGCAAGTATACTAGCAAAAACATACAGGGATGATTTTATGTATACAATTCATTTAAAACACACACAATATTGTTGGGATAAAAATAAGGGTTACGGCACACTACAGCATCGGCTAGCAATAGCAGCCCATGGTATATGTGAGCATCATAGAAAAAGTTTTAATATTTTACCCTAGTACAAATAAAAAACCGACAAAGTATTTATAACTTTATCGGTTTAAATTTAGTTTAATTTAAAGCACCAAAAAGTGCTAGCAATTTTATAACTAACTATTTTTACAAGCTATACTTTCCTTCCGCACATAAGTGAGCAGCTATGCGCCTTCTAGCCTCTTTACTATTAAAAGGAGCCATCTTTGTAAAACGCTTTAATCCAAGTAACATCATACGTTGTTCATCACCATCTGCAAAAGCATTGATTGCTTCTTTTCCAGCTTTATTTACAGCATCTACTGCATCATTTAAGTAAACCTGAGTCATGTCTTTTTGTATGCTTACTGTAGCTTCACCTTGTTTATCACTCATTTTTATTAATCGTAGTAAAGCACTCTCTGCATTAAAAGTAGCAATAGCCATATCCGCAATATTCATCAATATTTCTTGCTCATCGCTTAAGCCCATCATCAGTTTTTGCACTGCGGCACCCGCTACCATTAGTATTGCTTTTTTCATTTGTGCTACTGCTTTTTTCTCTACAGCAAAAGGCGTTTCATCTTCACTTCCAAAATCTGGAATGCTCATTAGTTCCTTGCTCACCGCCATTGCTGCCCCCATCAAGTCTAGCTTACCTTTCATAGCACGCTTTATCATCATATCTACCGTAAGCAATCTGTTTATTTCATTTGTGCCTTCATAAATTCTATTTATACGGCTGTCTCTGTATGCACGGCTAATCATATACTCATCGCTAAAGCCATTACCACCATGTATCTGCACGCCTTCATCTACTATAAAATCAAGTACTTCGCTGCCATCTACCTTTAGCATAGCACATTCTATTGCGTATTCTTCAGCCGCTGCAAGGTGTGCTTCTGCGTAAGTTTTACCTGCTGCTGAAAGTTCTGTTTCTTTATCATCTATCCATTTGCTTGTTCTATACAGTGCACTTTCACTTACCCATATACGTGTAGCACATTCTGCTAGTTTATGTTTTATGGCACCAAAGTTTGCAATAGCTGTTTTAAATTGTTCTCTTGTGTTTGCATAAGTAATGGTAGCATCTAGCGCCATTTTTGCTCCGCCAAGCGCAGCAGCACACAATTTTAATCTTCCAATATTTAAAATATTAAACGCTATTACATGTCCCTTTCCAGCTTCGCCCAATAAGTTTTCAACTGGCACTTTACAATCTTGAAAATACAATTGAACCGTACTCGAACCTTTAATACCCATTTTATGTTCTTCCGCCCCAAGGGTAAAACCTTCGGTATTTCTATCTATAATAAACGCAGTAAATTTTTCGCCATCTATTTTTGCAAATACGGTATACACATCTGCAAATCCACCATTGGTAATCCAACATTTTTGTCCGTTTAATATATAGTGCTTTCCGTCTTCACTTAGCACTGCTGTAGTTTTTGCACTTAGTGCATCACTACCACTGTTTGGTTCTGTAAGCCCGTATGAGCCTTTCCACTCCCCACTTGTAAGCTTAGGTATGTATTTTTTCTTCTGCTCATCTGTACCAAAATATAAAATAGGCAAAGTACCAATACCTGTGTGTGCTGCTATAGCTACACTAAAACTAAAGCCTCCGCCAAGCCCTTCATTTACCAAGGTAGCTGTTATAAAGTCTCTACCCAAGCCACCAAACTCTTCTGGAGTAGACGCACCTAAAAGCCCCTGCTCACCTGCTTTTTCCATAAGCAATGGCATAAGACCAGGCTCAAGTTTATCTATTCTATCAACAACTGGTAATACCTCTGTGTGCAAAAATTGTATGCACATATCTTTCACCATTTGTTGCTCCTCATTAAAATCTTCTGGTGTAAAAGTTTCAAATGGGTTACTTTCTTTAATTAAAAATTCACCACCTTTTGATACTGTTGTTGTTGTTAATGTATTCATTTTTTAAAATTTTGAGAGCCCCTAAATTCTTCACCGTTAGGCGGATGATTCGTGAACCTTGTTATAAATTAAAGTTTATTATAATTTTTATTTTTTCTATTTATAATCCTAACATCATGAATAATCTACTATTTGAACAAGTCTCCCTTTGGATAAATTATGATGCAAGATTCTCATATACCTTATTTAAAACCTCCTTAGCTATTTCTATTTTTTCTAAAGCCACACCAGCTAAAGCTTCGTTTAATGTTTGGTTTGCAACTTCCATACTAAGCTCTTGCAATTTTTGTGCTTCAGGTGTTGTACATATTTTATTTATTCTCCTATCTGTTTTATCTGCCATGCGTTTTACAAGCCCTAGTTTTTCTAAATTATCTACCAATCTTGTTATGCTTGGCTTATCTCTAAAAGTAGCATCGCACAATTGCTGTTGGCTCAGACCATCTTGTTTCCATAAATGATACAATACACTCCATTGCTCAATTGTAATATCCACACCGCTTTGCTTAAAATTCTTTTGCAGGCGTCGTGCAATGGCCGTACTCGCTTTGCCAGTTATAAAACTGTATAATTCACTTTTTTTAAATTGGTTGTTGG
>JANXOQ010000188.1 GCA_025357775.1 Ferruginibacter sp.
TTTTATTATAATAGAATTTACTTTTTGTAGATGCATTCTCTTACGCCAAATTTTTATGTAGGCACTTGCCGAAAGCGAGTGCCTAGAATAAATCATTTTCCTGCCATTTTATAATATTCGCATTTACATAAGCGGCAATATTTTTTTATTTCACTTCATTCATTTTTATCTTATCATAAAACCTAATTTTTGTATTTAAAACCAATTCTATTTTTTATTGTATTCCTTTGTGAGAACCTTTTAAAATCGAGAACAAATGAACATATTGAACTTTTTTTAATGCACCTAAATCTTTTATTTGGTTACGTTCTTTTACACTTTTATTTATTATTTCTTCAATTTTATTGAAGGTGAAACAAAATTTGCCCATTGCAAATTTCTGTAAGTTTTACAACTCTGTGTAATTATGTACCGTTTAGCGAAGCAACTTACAGGTGTACTTGGTCGTTAACCTCCTATAAGTTAATTTTTTTTCAGCTAAAAAAATGTTTATGCTTTAATGAATTTTTAATTCTTCAAAAAAATCTCCATTTAATAGATTGAGATTTTTTTCTTGTTGTATAAATTATTAAATTGTGCAAAATATAAAATTAATTTTTATGCAAAAAATTTACAAAATTTTATTAGCATCTTTAGTAATGTTAATTTCATTTTCTTCATTTGCCCAGAAAAACTTTTTTTCTGACATCAGTAAAACAATTATAAATGCTACTTCAGGTAGACACGACCTTAAACTAGAAAAGTACAGAAGTGTTTCTATGAATGTAAATGGAATGAAAGATTTTCTTTGGTCTTTACCCACAGAAAAAAACGTAATTTATAGCCGAAACAACACACCAGTATTAGCATTGCCAATGCCTGATGGAACAATAGGTAGATTTCATGTTTGGGAAAGTAGTATTCAAGAAAAAGGATTGGAAGAAAAATTTCCTGAGATAAAAACTTTTGCTGGACAAGGTATAGATGACCCTTATGCTACAATTAGATTTGATTACAGTCCCTATTTAGGTTTTCATGCCCAAATACTTTCTGCTGTTACAGGTAGAATTTACATAGATCCTTATGCAAATGGTAATGTTAATAATTACATGAGTTATTTTCACATTGATAACAAAAGAGATGCAAGGTTTGAATGTAAAACTGAACAACTAAAGGAAATATTAGGAACCGAAAGTACTCAAGCTGGGCCATGTAGAGGAACAGACCTAACTACATATCGCTTAGCCATTACTTGTACGGGTGAGTATGCACAAACACTCAGTGGTGTAACAGTTGGTGGCGCTACACCTGGCTCTGCAGGGCCTACTCATGCAGGTATTGTTGCAAGTGCAAACAGGGTTTCTGGATTATATGAACAAGACTTATCAATTCGCTTAACATTGATTGCAAATAATAACTTGGTTGAGTTTTTAAATCCTTCAACTGACCCATTTGCAAATGATGGGAGTATTGCAGAATTAAATAGTATTACAGGTGTCATTAATGGACTTATTGGTGTTTCTAATTATGATATTGGACACCAATTCTGTACAAATGAATCTGGAGGTGTAGGTGCTGGTGTAGCTGGTTTAGCTGTGGTATGTACAGGTAGTAAAGGTAGAGGGCTTACAGGTAGAGCAAATCCAACTGGTGATGGTTATGACATAGATTATGTTGCTCATGAAATGGGACATCAATTTGGTGCAAATCATACTTTTAATACAGCTGGTTGTTTTGGGGGCGCAGCAGCTGGTGGATCTTATGAACCAGGGGGAGGAACTACAATTATGGCTTATGCAGGTATTTGCGCAGCCACAGAAAACATTCAACCAAATAGTGATGCAGTTTTTCATGTAAAAAGTTTTGATGATATTAGCAATTTCTTGGCTTCTGGCTCTGGGGGAGTTTGTGGTGTAAATACCCCTACAGGTAATATTTTACCTGTAATTACTTCTATACCAAATAATAATATAAATATACCAATTGGTACACCATTTGTACTTACTGCTACTGCTACTGATGCAAACGGAGATGCACTTACCTATAACTGGGAAAGTTGGGATGCTGGTGCAGCTGGTACTTGGACGAGTGCAGCAACAAGTACAAATAGAACTTTATTTAGAACCAGGGTTTCAAAAACAAATGGCACAAGAACTTTTCCTGACATAAGAGTAATAGCTGCAAACTATCCAGGAACTGCTGCACCATCTGCAATGGATGGATTGAGAGGTGAAGTTTTACCACAAGTTGCTCGTGCTATGAAGTTTAGATTGTCTGTAAGAGATAATAGAGCTGGTGGTGGTGGTAATGTACAAGCAGGCGAGGGTTGCCAAGATGTTACAACTTTTCAAATAAATGCAGTTGGTACTACTCCTTTTGCTGTTACAGTACCTAATGGCGGTGAGAGTTATTTTGCATCTTCAACACAAACTGTAACGTGGAACAATGCAGCTACTACTGCAGCTCCCTTTAATGTTGCTAATGTAAAAATTACCTATTCTAGTGATGGTGGTTTAACTTACCCAATTACATTATTAGCTTCTACATCAAATGATGGAAGTGAGCCAGTGACTATGCCTTCTACTGTTAACAGCACTTCTAGAATTAGAATAGAAGCAATAGGAAATATTTTCTTCGATATTTCAAATGCTAACTTTAATATAACTGCACCACCAACAGATTTTAACTTTGGTACAGTACTAGCAGGTACAGCAACTACGTGCCCAGCACCTGCTTCTATTACAACAAATATACCTACAACACAAACTGGTGGTTTTGCCAATACAATTACATTAGCTGCTACGCCTGCTACTATACCGGCTGGTTGCACCATTAATTTTGGTACAAATCCTGTTGCCCCAGGTAGCAGTTCAACAATTACTTTAAACAATGCTAACACACTAGCAGCTGGTTCTTATAGTGTAACCGTTACTGGTACAGCTACTGGGGCTTCTGTAAAAACCACTGCTGTTGTATTTAATGTGCCAGTGGGTATAATACCAAATTTAACAGACCCTGCGGCGGTTACTGTTTGTGCGCCTGATAAAGCTACTTTTACTGTAACTACCACAACCCTTGGTGCTACCTACCAATGGCAAAGTGCCCCTACTGTTGCAGGTATTTACACAAACGTAACTACTGGTTCTGTCGGTACTAGTTTATCGTACACTACAGAAGCTACAACAGCAGCTATGAATGGCATGGGCTATCGTTGTATTGCAACTACACAGTGTGGTAGTAAAACATCTTTAAATGCATTGCTTACGGTAAATACCCCGGCAGCTATAACTCTAGGTGGCGATCCGGCAAATCTATCTGCTTGTACTGGTACAAATGTTAGCTTTAATGTAACTGCTACAGGTACAGGTGTTAGTTATCAATGGCAATCTGGTACATCTACAACTGGACCTTGGACAAATGTGGGAACCAACAATGCTACTTATACAATCATTGCTGTATCTGCAACTACGCCTACTTTTTACAGAGTAATTGTAAGTACAACTTTTTGTCCTTTTTCTGTAACTTCTTCGGTAGCAAAGCTTACTATTACCTCGTCTGTAAGTACTACTAACCCAGTTTCCATAGCTGCTTGTATAGGTACTACTGCAAACTTTAGCGTAACCGCTTCAGGTGCTGGTCTCACATACCAATGGCAATCTGCACCAACTTCTACAGGTACATTTGCTAATGTAACAACAGGTACTGGCGGTACAACTGCATCTTACACTACTGCCCCATTAACTATAGGTATGAGTGGAAGCGTGTATAAAGTTATTGTAACAGGTACATGTAATAACCAATCTTCTACAGCTGCTACGCTTACAGTAAATACAGCTGCTGCAGCCACTACTAATCCAGTTGATACAACACTATGTAGCGGTACAGGTGTAGTTGCAAGCTTTACTGGCGCTGGTACTGGTACAGGTTTTACTTATCAATGGCAACAAAGCCCAACAGGAGTTGCTGGCACTTGGATTAATGTAATTGGAGGTACTGGTGCTAATACTGGTACTTATTCAATTTCTGTTACAGCACCTGGTCCAATTACATATTATCGCTTAAGAATAAATACAACAGTTTGTCCAGATTCAGCTTTCACAACTGCTGCCAAACTTATAATAAATACACAAGCTATTATAAACTTACCTCAACCTACACTACCAGTAGCTGTTTGTATAACTAGCACAAATGTGTTAACAGTGTTGGCGCAATATGCATCTACTTATCAATGGCAGGTGAGTACAACTGCTGTACCTGCGTTTACTGATATTCCATTAGCAACTGCTGCCAGTTATACTATTACTATGCCTACTGTAGCTATGAATGGCAATAAATATAGAGTTCAAATATTTAGCACTTGTACACCAGGTTTAGCAGGAGCTATTTACTCTATTCCTGTTACCTTAAATGTAACACCTCCTGTGGCTATTACGCAAGCTCCAGTAGCTTCGAGTGGTTGTGTATTTGATACACGTACATTTAGCGTAATTGCTACGGGTGCTAACAAATACCAATGGCAAGTAGCCACAAATACAGCTGGACCATGGACAAACACAAATGCTGCTGATACTTTCCCAGCTTTATCTATTGTAAACCCTTCATTATCTATGAGCGGTAATTTTTACAGGGTAATAGTTTCTAGCGTAAATAGCCTTGGTACTTGTAGTAGTGTAACAACAGATGGAGCTAAATTGTTATTAAGCGTAAAACCAGTAGTCGTTCTTACTCAAGCAGCTACTTCTAATACAAATGCGGCTACCAATAGTAAATTAACTACCACAGTTAGCCCTATTAGTAACTACACTTACAATTGGAAAAGAAATGGTACAACAATTGCAAATACTTTAGCTAGCACATTTATTTCTTTAAATGTAGATGATGCAGCTGTTTATCTAGTTTCAGTTACGGAGCCTACTACTGGTTGTACAAGTGATGCTACAGCTGATGCTACAAGAACTACCTCTGCTTTAACAAGTGATAATTTGCTACGTGGTAGAGTATTTATTTACCCTAACCCAGTTTCTAATATAATGTATGTGAGGTTTAATACTTCTACAAGTGCTACTAGAGGTACTACGCTAAATGTGTACGACGAAAAAGGTGCAAGAGTAATTTCTAAAGCTTTTGATATTGTAAACACAAATGGTAGAATGCAAGTTGACATGAGCGGACAAGCATTGGGTACTTATTTAGTTTACATAATGGATGCATCTGGTAAAAAACTTGGTGTAGGTAAAGTTGTTAAAGTACAATAAATCTTAATCAATATTTTTATAAAAGAGAGGCTATCCATATGGGTAGCCTCTCTTTTTAATGTAGCATTAAATCCAAGTTGTAAAAAACTATTGCGGATATACATGAGGATTGAAGAAGCGCTTAATACCGATAAATAGATAAAATATTTAAATAAGAATGTAGTTTTTCAACTGCAAACTGCATTGTGCCAGCTAAAAGCCACCCTAAACACATACTTTAATTATCCCGTATCTTTACGGGCAAGTAAGTAAAAATATGGCTACAAAAAAAGCACCAAAAACTACAGCCACAGTAGTAGATGCGATACAGGACGATATGATAGAAGTGTTTGGTGCAAGGGAGCACAACCTTAAAAATATTGATATAAAAATTCCAAAAAATAAGTTGGTGGTGTTTACGGGTGTAAGTGGTAGCGGTAAGAGTAGTCTTGCGTTTGATACAATTTACAACGAAGGGCAACGAAGGTACATGGAAAGTTTTTCAGCATATGCGAGGCAGTTTGTAGGAGATATGGAGCGCCCTGATGTAGATAAAATAACGGGGCTTTCGCCTGTGATATCTATAGAGCAAAAAACAACGAATAAAAACCCACGAAGTACAGTGGGTACGATAACAGAAATTTATGATTTTTTGCGCTTGCTATATGCTCGTGTGGGTGAAGCATACAGTTACAATACGGGCAAAAAAATGGTAAAGTTTTCGGAGGAAGAAATCGTACAAAATATTTATAAAAAATTTGCTGCTGGAAAAATAAGTTTGCTTGCGCCGCTGGTACGTGGACGCAAAGGGCATTACAGAGAGCTGTTTGAAGACATACGTAAAAAAGGGTTTTTAAAAGTAAGAGTTGATGGGGTGATACTCGACCTTATGCCACGTATGCAACTAGACCGTTATAAAATACACGATATAGAAGTGGTGGTAGATAGATTGGAAGTGACGGATGAAATGAAATTTAGGGTTAGCCAAAGTGTGCAAAAATGTTTGCAAATGGGGAAGGATTTGATGTTTGTAGCCCCCCAACCCCCCACAGGGGGGCTTTTGGAGACTTCTACAAAAAAAATAAAAGCTAAAAAAAATGAAGCCTCCGAAGCCCCTCCTTCTGAGGGGTTTGGGGAGGCTTTCCCTTCGGGGGGCGGGGGGGCAGTGACTATGTACAGCAAACAACTCATGTGCATAGAAACTGGTATCAGCTACGAAGAGCCATCACCCAATGCATTTTCTTTTAACTCTCCGTATGGTGCATGCCCCAATTGTAAGGGCTTGGGAAATGTATATACCATAAATATTGATGAAGTAGTACCAGATAAAACCAAAACGGTGAAAGAGGGTGGCATAGTGCCTTTAGGCGAAGAGCGTGAAGCAAGTGTGTATAGGCAAGTACTAGAGTTTTCAAAAAAATATAAAATAAATTTAGGTAAAGCGCTGCAAGATTTGCCGGCAACACAATTGGATTTATTGCTTTACGGCGACCAAAATATTAGTGCTGATTTGAGTTTGGATATGAGTGATGAAACTTTGCCAATGACTTACACAGGAAGTTATGAAGGCATAATACCAATGCTCAAAAGATGGTTTGCATCCCCAACAAGTAATGAAAGTTTGCGTACATGGGTGGAGCAATTTATGCAACTGGCCACTTGTACAACCTGCGAGGGAACTAGGCTTCGCAAAGAAAGCCTGTGGTTTAAATTTGATGAAAAAAATATTGCAGAGCTAAGTGCAATGGATTTGGATGTGCTACACAAATGGTTTGATGGTGTAGAAAAAAGATTGAGTGCAAAGCAGAATATTATTGCAAAAGATTTGTTGAAAGAAATAAGAGAGCGGTTAGAATTTTTGCTAAACGTAGGGTTAACGTATTTAACATTATACCGCCCTAGCAAAAGCCTTAGTGGTGGGGAGTACCAGCGCATAAGGCTTGCTACGCAGATAGGCTCGCAGTTACAAGGCATTACCTATGTATTAGATGAGCCAAGTATTGGCTTACACCAACGAGATAATATGCGCTTGATATTGGCTTTGCAAAACCTGAGAGATATTGGTAACAGCGTATTGGTGGTAGAGCATGATAAAGATATTATGATGGCAGCTGACCATTTGATAGACATTGGCCCAAAAGCTGGAACCCACGGTGGGCGTATTGTAGCGGCAGGCACACCAGAGGAAGTGCTGGCATCCAACTCTGAAACGGCAAAATATTTAAAGGGCGAAAAAACAATTGCAATACCTGCCGAAATAAGAAAAGGGAACGGAAAATTTATAGAGCTAAAAGGTGCTACAGGAAATAATTTAAAAAATGTGTCGGTAAAATTACCTCTGGGGAAAATGATTTTGGTAACGGGTGTGAGTGGTAGTGGAAAATCAACTTTGGTAAATGAAACCTTATATCCGCTGCTGGCAAAATACTGTTACAACAGCAAAGGCGATGCTATGCCATATAAAAGTATAAAAGGCTTAGAAGAAATAGATAAAGTAATAGAGATAGACCAAAGCCCCATTGGGCGTACACCTCGGAGCAACCCAAGTACATACTGCGGTTTTTTTACTGACATTCGCACTTTATTTGCAGCCATACCCGAAGCAAAAATAAGAGGCTATACGGCAGGTCGATTTTCGTTTAATGTAAAAAGTGGCAGATGCGAAGTGTGCGAAGGCGGTGGCATGCGTACGATAGAAATGAATTTTTTGCCAGATGTATATGTGCATTGCGAAAAATGCAATGGTAAAAGATACAATAGAGAAACATTGGAAATTAGATACAAAGGAAAATCGATAAGCGATGTCTTGGATATGACGGTGGAGGAAGCAGTAGAATTTTTTAATGCCGTACCATGGATTTATAGAAAAATAAAAGTGCTACAAGAAGTAGGGCTTGGATACATTACACTTGGGCAAAGCTCTGTAACGCTTAGTGGTGGCGAAGCACAGCGTGTAAAACTAGCAACCGAATTAGGTAAAAGAGATACTGGAAAAACATTTTATATTTTAGATGAGCCCACTACGGGTTTGCATTTTGAAGATATACAACACTTGCTAGATGTATTAAATAAATTGGTGGACAGAGGCAACACCATAATGGTGATAGAACATAATCTTGATATGATAAAAATTGCCGACCATATTATTGATATTGGTCCAGAAGGTGGAAATGGTGGGGGAGAAGTATTGTACGCAGGTGAGCCAATGGGTATGCTTGATGTGAAGGAAAGTTTTACGGCTAAGTATTTGAAGGAGGAGTTTAGGTTGGCGGGAAGATTATAATATTTTTGAATTGATTAAAGCAATTTTTAATTTTTGTAACATCTTTTAAAAAATTACATACTTTCTAATACATTTGGAAAATACTTCGATTATACTAAATTGTTTTCGTAATTGTGAGCATACTTATAATTTTTGCAATTTGCTAAAACAGAGAGCAGTCTATCTTGTTGGCCTTTATGAAAATGATGTATATCGCCTATAAAAAAATAGCACCTTGTTGTTGTTGTTTCGTAACTTTTATTGTTTCTGTAATTTTTTTACAATAGCCGAAATAGCCTCTATGGTATAAAAAGGCTATCGTAATGTGTTGGCAATAATATTTGCAATGGAGGATTTGCCTACGCTTATTGGTCTCTATAAAATCATAAATGATACTTTGCCATTTTCTATAGCAATACATAAAATGCTGCATGTACCTGTAAGGTGTTTTTGCCCAGTTATTTCATAGAGTTTTGTTGGGCTAAGGCGTTGTGCTAATAGCGATAGTTTAGTGTAGTAAAATTAGCTGGCAAGT
>JANXOQ010000200.1 GCA_025357775.1 Ferruginibacter sp.
ATAGTTGCTACAATTGCTTTAATACTTACCAATAATGCCAATGCTGGTGTTATTTGCATTGCATCTCAAAACAAAATTCCATCTGTTGTAATTAATTTAAAAAATAAAACATCGGATGAAGTTGAGTGTATTTATCTTCAAACTATACAAGAATACAATATAGATTTTATAATACTGGCTGGTTATTTAAAAAAAATACCTGCAGCCATTACAAAGGCTTTTCATCAAAAAATAATAAACATTCACCCCGCACTTTTGCCTGCTTACGGTGGTGCTGGTATGTATGGCATACATGTACATAATGCGGTAGTGCAAGCTGGCGAAAAACAAAGCGGTATAACTATACATTATGTAAATGAACATTACGATGAGGGAGCTATAATATTGCAAGCAAGCTGTAATGTAGAAGCAAATGATACTGGGGAAAGCTTAGCCAAAAAAGTGTTGATGCTAGAACATGCGCATTATACTAAAAGCATTGTACAAGTTATTTTATCTCAAAATCTTGTTAAATAATAAGTACTAGATTTTACTTTAAATATTCTGCCGTAATATTACTTTCTTAAAAAAATAATGGGTTGAAGATAATTTTTACTTTACTAGTTTGTTGCTTTTTTGCCGCTAATGTTTTTGCTCAAATAACAGTAAGCGGCACAGTACTAGATAAAGGAAAAATAAACTATGTAGAAGCTGTAATTGTTAATAGTACGGGAGGTAAAACTGTATTAACAGATTCTTTAGGGCATTATAAAATACAAACCAACAGAGGTGACTCTTTATATTTTATTTACAATAATAAACCTACCTTAAAGTTTGCTGTAAACACTATTGCTAATACTGACCAATTTGATATATCTATACATATACCCGTAAAAAGTAAATATGGAATATTGCAAGAAGTTATTGTGATAGGCAAATCATATAAACAACAAGCAGAAGAAAATAGAGAAGCCTACTCAAAAGTTTTTAATTACAAAAAACCTAGCATAAGTACCTCTATGATGCCAGGCGGAGCAGTGGGAATAGATGCTGGTGAATTATTTGATATTTTTAGATTTAGAAGAAATAAGCGGATGAAAAGATTTCAACTATGGTTAGAAAATGAAGAAAAAGAAAAATTTATAGATTATCGCTTTAGCAAGTTATTTGTGAAAAGAGTAACCCAGTTAAAATCTCCTGCTTTAGAGATTTTTTTGGTAAAATATCGCCCAACATATGAGTTTACAAGCACGGCTGATGAGCTAGAATTTAACCAATATATTCTTAATGCATCGTATAACTTTAGAAAAATGTATGCAGGTACTTTAGGGCTACCAAAACTATTTGTGAGGAAAGAGTTTAGTTATTAAAACGTAATATCTTTTGCCTCTATTCTTTTAGAGCCTCCTTTGCCATCAGTTACAACCATATAGGTATTGGTAGCTTTAGTTTCCACCTTCACTCTTAATATTGCTCTTGCCAAAGCCTCCATTATTTTAGGAGATAAATCTTCACTTACTTTTTTTTCGACAATATTCATATGTCTAAAATTTTGTTGTATACCGTAAAGTTAAGTACTTCTTTTAAGTTTGTTACTGATTTTGCTATAATTTGATACTCTTTACCTGAATTATCTAATAAATACCAATTTTGAACAATTGCAGCATATTTTGGAAAATTATTTAACCCTTTTTGAAACCTTCTTTCTATTATTTCCCTTGGAATATTATGCCCTCCCTTTTTTACCCTTATTGATACTCTTTGAAAAGCCATTTCAGCACTTTCAAGATTTACAAAAAATAATGTAACAACAAAGTCATTTAACTTCGCTTTTTCAATAATTTTTAAATAAGAAAGACCAGATAATGTAGTTTCAAATGCAAAGCTTTGCTTAGTTTCAATTAAATAATTAATTCTATTCAGCATAAATCTTGCTGCCGCAATAGCAGCAGATTCTACATCATTTTTATTTATTGCACGTGCTATTTCATCTGCGTTTACAAATTCAAAAGTTTGAAATACTTCTGGCAAAAGATTGTAAGCTGCAGTTGTTTTTCCTGCACCATTACAACCTGCTAAAATGAAAAGTTCTGGCATTTATAAATTACTTTATTTTTATAGTTAAGTTGTTATTGACTTCTTTTATTTCGAAAACTTTTTTAACTAGCAATATTATAAATTAATAATTCATTAACTTCTCCACCATTTCTCCCAACCTACCATAAGCCATAAAGTTTTTTTCTAGCACAAGGTTAAAAGGTATTGGTGTATCTAAACTTGCGCAACGCATTACAGGTGCATCCAAAATATCAAAACAATTTTCACCAATCCATGCAGCTATTTCGCCACCAATACCACCAAGCAAAGAGTCTTCATGCAGCAATAAAACTTTTCCTGTTCGTTTGGTAGCTTTCTTTATTGCATCATAATCTAAAGGCAATAATGTTCTTAAATCTAAAATATCAATACTAATATTTTTATTTTTTTCTGCATACTCTAGCGCCCAATGAACGCCTGCACCGTAGGTAATAATGCTAATATCATCCCCCTGTTGCACATGCTTTGCTTTGCCTATTTCTATTTCATAATAATCATCTGGCACTTGCCCAGTCACACTTCTGTACAATGCTTTATGCTCAAAAAACAATACTGGGTTGGGGTCATTAATGGCAGCAATCATCAACCCTTTTGCATCTTCTGGTGTGCTTGGATAAACCACTTTTAAACCAGGTGTATGCACAAACCAAGCCTCATTACTTTGGCTGTGAAAGGGCCCAGCGCCTACACCTCCGCCCGTAGGCATGCGTATAACCACATCTGCATTTTGCCCCCAACGGTAATGTATTTTAGCCAGGTTATTTATTATTTGATTAAACCCAACTGTAGCAAAATCTGCAAATTGCATTTCCATTACCGCTTTGTACCCTTCTAAACTTAAGCCTAATGCACTTCCCACAATGGCACTCTCACACAAAGGGGTGTTGCGTACACGTGCTTTTCCAAATTTTTCTACAAAACCTTCTGTTACTTTAAATGCACCCCCATACTCCGCTATATCTTGCCCCATTAAAATGAGGTTGTCGTGTTTTTGCATTGATTGTAGGAGACCATCGCTAATTCCGTTAATGAACTTTTTATCAGAAAATTTATTGAAGGTAGAAAGTTGATGATTAAAAGTTGGGCTCGCATTATCATAAATTTCTTTTGCTATTTGCTCAATACTCCCGGATATCTGCGGGGTCAATTGAGCATATACATCTGCAATTTCCTCTTCCGTATTTGCTATAATCGCTTCTGCTTTATAAGCCTCAGCTAGCTCTGTTTCTATATAAGTTTTTGTAGTTGATTTTAGGTTATTCAATTCCTCAAGCGATAATATTTTTTCGTCAATCAACCATCGCTCATAATTTTTTACAGGGTCTCTTTTTTCCCACTGGGTAAATAATTCTGCGGGTACATATTTTACACCACTTGCTTCTTCATGCCCACGCATGCGAAATGTCATACACTCTATCAAATATGGTTTTTGATTTTTAATGCAAAACTCACGCACCCCTTTTATGGTATCATATACTTCTAATAAATTATTGCCATCTATGCGTATACCTTCCATGCCATATCCCTTAGCTTTATCCACCAAGTTTTCGCAGCGGTATTGTTCGTTTACAGGCGTGCTAAGGCCATAGCCATTGTTTTCTATTACAAATATTACGGGCAAGTCCCATACTGCTGCTGTGTTTAATGCTTCATGAAAATCACCTTCGCTTGTGCCACCATCCCCACTAAAAGCTAGAGCTACTTTTTGCTCACCTCTTAATTTGTAAGCTAATGCTACACCGTCTGCTATAGCAAGCTGTGGCCCAAGGTGAGAAATCATTCCACAAATATGATGCTCCTTACTACCAAAATGAAAGCTACGTTCACGCCCCTTGCTATAGCCTTCTTTATTGCCTTGCCATTGCATAAATAATTTACTAAGTGGCATATTTCTACCAGTAAAAACCCCCAAGTTTCTGTGCAAAGGCATTATCCATTCATCTTGTTGCAAAGCTGCTACAACCCCTACAGATATTGCTTCTTGCCCTATGCCACTAAACCATTTAGATATTTTTCCTTGGCGTAATAACACCAACATTTTCTCCTCAATCATTCGAGGAAGTAAAATAGATTTATACAAAGCAATACACTGCTCGTTGGTCAATTCTTTTTTTGAAAAATTCATAGTGCGAAGATAGGAAAGATGGGTGTTCAATGTTTTGCAAATGAAGCAAAAAAGAGAAATAGCAAAAGGTAAAAGGTTAAGTAACAATTATACTTAAATTGTATATTACTTCGTAAATCACATACTCTAACTTAGTGGAGAATTTTATGGCTGTTCTCCTCTCTTATATTGCGGCTATATTGTTTACTTTATAAATCTCAAGCCGTTTATTTTTTTATTTGTATTGCCAATACTATTTTTTTTAACATGCCCATATATCTTATTTACAATATTTTTTACATTAATTACAAGGATAAGAATTTATATTTATTTAAAAACTAACATCACATTTTAGCCTGTGACATTGTTTTATTTTTTTGTTGTAGCGACGACAATGCATTGACAATTTCTTTTGTCGTTTCTCTTGTTTTGGGTAACTGCCCCCAAATTTTATTGCTATTATTAGGTAAAGTTATCTTCACTTTTCCTTCGTTATTTACTACATCAGCCGTGTAAGCAGTTACAATTTCTTCTTTTGCTTGAGGAGATAATTTGTCTATTTCTGCTTGGGTTGCAGTTATCAAAACCTTAGACGATTCCGTAATTTTTACTAAAGATTTCCTTTGTGGGTCCGTCATGGTAAAAGAATTTGCATTTTGAAAATCTTTTAATGAGTTTTGTGATTGATTTATAATTGCAACATTTTCTGTTAATATTTTTTTATATGGGGTATTATTTGCTGCCATATATTTAATAGCACTTGCTAATAGTCCACCAGAGTCAGGTGTATTAGAAATATTGTTATTAAAAAACTCAACAGGATTTTTTGATGGCAAATCATCTTGGTTAGATGTGGTATCATTTGTCTGTCTATTAACAACATTTTTGCCATTTGCTCTCCTTGCATCAGTAAAGTTTTTTACTAGCATTTGGGCATTGTTTTCTTTAATAGGCGTTGATTTGGTTGCACGGATATTTTTATCTAATTCTATTTTTACTGGATAGCCCATAACATTACTGGAAATATAATTTTCCAATAAAGCTATTTTAACATTATCAGGTATTGTTGTTAGTTGAATATTGCTGTCTACCATCATTTTTTTTGTGGACTCAATACTTTTTGTATAATCAGCAGCTTGCTCGTTTGTCATTTTTGGGTTTTTTGATGTCAAAAAAGCTCCGTATGCTTCAAAGCCAGCATTCATATCTTTTCCATATCCGAGAATCCTATTTTGAAAACTTGTATCTTTTACAGCAATTTGTTCAAATGCAAATTTTAAAAATTTTGGATTATTATCTAAGTAACTCTCAAAATTTACTTTTACAGTGTTTGGCATATTTTATTTATTAATATTTAAATATATAAGAAATTAATTATTTTTTTTACCATATTGGGTGTATAAATTCATAAAAATATTTCTTGCAAAGAAATGACTGTCAAATTATATATCAAAAGCTATTACTAACCTGTTGTGCGGTTATAAAAATA
>JANXOQ010000217.1 GCA_025357775.1 Ferruginibacter sp.
GGTTTTATTCTGCTTTTTGGTATTATGTAAACGTTTCCTGCCACTGAGTAAGCCATGGGAATATATACTGCTACAAAATCTATCAAACCAAAATCACTCATATCATCTTTAGTAATAAACCCCATACGCCATACATCATTATTATCTACATTAGCCAATACATTTTTTGTAAACTTTTTTTTATCACCAGCAAAGGCCTCAAAAAAATCTTTTGTAGTGCCATAAATATGTTTAAGGCCCGGGGTTTTTTCTAATATTCTATCTAAAAAATGTACAATTTTACTAGTAACGAAAAATGAACTTATATACCCAATTAATACTACCGCTGCAATTATTATTAAAAAACCTACTCCATAATTTTGAACATGAGAAATACCAGCTTCATCTTTATAATGAAATATAGGAAGCCATGCATCTATTGTAGAAATTATAAAAAATAATGCATAAAATGTAATGGTTATTGGAGCAAGAATAAGCACACCTTGCAAAAAGTATTGGAAAAATTTACGAAACTGAAAAGGTTGATTCATACAAAAATATTAAAGAGTAAAGTTAATTTATTGTAACCATAGTATTAAAAACGATTTTATTTTAAAATAAGTAACAGAAACTTGCGCAACTTAAAAAGTTTCCTTAGTTTTGTACCAATATTATGGCAGAAATAAACGATACCGAAGTAAGAATTGGAGAAAAAGCACACCAGCTTTTTATGCAATATGGTTTGCGTAGCGTAAGTATGGATGATATTGCAAAGGATTTAGGCATAAGCAAAAAAACAATTTATCAATATTATGCAGACAAAGATGCATTGGTGGATGAGGTAATTAGTAAAACCTTTGAGCACGACCAAGCATGCTGTTTGAGAGATAAAGCAGCATCTGAAAATGCCGTTCACGAAATATTTTTAGCAATAGAATTTATTGTAGAAATGTTTAAAACAATGAACCCTTCAGTATTGCACGATTTACAAAAATTTCATTCTTTATCGTTTATACGTTTTGTAAAACATAAGGATACTTTTTTGTATGGAATGATTTATGAAAACTTAAAAAGAGGTATTAAAGAAGAATTATACAGACCAGATATTAATGCAGAAGTGTTAGCAAGGTTTAGAGTAGAAGCAATGATGATGCCCTTTCAACCAGTGTTTAAATCAAAACTAAAAGAAAATTTAGCAGTAATAGAAGAAGAAATAACGCTTCATTATTTGTTTGGACTTGTTACCCCAAAAGGGTATAAGTTGGCAATAAAGTATCAAGAAAAAAGAAAGAAGAATAATGGAAAATAAATATGTAATTAGTAATTTATTTTTAATGATGATATTTTTATCGTCTACTAAAATAATTGCACAGCAAAAAAATAGTTTTAGTGGAAAGCAAGCGGTGGAGTATGGTGTAAAAAATTCTGTAGTGGTAAGAAATGCACTCATTGATATTAAAATACAAAAGCAAACTAATAGAGAAATTACTTCGGCGGCATTGCCACAAATAAATGCTTCTGGTACGTTTCAAAATTTTATTGATATACCAACTAATTTATTACCTGGTGAGTTAGCAGGTAGGCCTGGTGAAAAAATACCAGTACAGTTTGGTACAAAATTTAACGCTACTGGCGCAATTGATGCAACTCAATTATTATTTGACGGGCAAGTTTTTATTGGGTTACAAGCTAGAAGTGCAGCAATGCAGCTAGCTACAAAAACTGCTGAGGTAACAGTTGAACAAATTAAAACCAATATTTATAAAATATATTATCAATTAGTAGTAGGCAAGCAGCAGCTTACGAGTATAGATGCTAATATTACTCGATTTAATAAATTATTGAATGACACAAAAGAAATTTTTAAACAAGGCTTTGCAGAAAAGTTAGATGTAGATAAAGTACAAGTAGCTTTGAATAACTTGAATACTGAGAAAATAAAAATAGAAAATCAATTAGATGCTGGTAATGCAGGCTTAAAGTTTTTGATGAATATGCCGCAAAAAGATACGTTACTATTGACAGACACTATTGGTGAAGACCAATTAAAGGAAAATATTTTAGACGAAAAATACGAATATAAAAATAGAAAGGAATTTCAATTACTTACAGTAGCTTCTAAATTAAACGAATTTAATTTGCGCAGGTATAAGCTTAGTAGAATACCTACACTAGTTGCGTTTGCATCTTACCAAAAAAATGCGCAACGCACTACATTCGACCTTTTTAACAGAGGTGATTGGTTTGCAACTTCACTTATTGGTTTAAAAGTTTCTACTCCAATTTTTGATGGCAATGCACGCAGAGCCAAAATAGAAAAAGCAAAATTGGAAATAGAAAAAACAAAAAACACAATAGAACAATTAGAGCATAATATAGATTTTGATGTAAATGCAGCTAGAATAAAAATGAAAAGTGCTATTGCTACTATTGATAATCAAAAGCAAAACGTAGCACTAGCAGAAAAAGTATACAATACAACCAAAAAAAAATTTGAAGCAGGGTTAGGTAGCAACCAAGAAATATATACTGCACAAACCGAATTAAAAGTAGCACAAAACAATTATTACAGTGCATTGTACGATGCAGTTATTGCAAAAATTGATTATTTGAAGGCGGCAGGGAGATTGTAAATAATAGTTGAATTACAGCTCTTGCAAAAGATAGATTATATTATAACATGGTGTCTTAGCCTTAGCTTTTCGAAGGTATGTGAACCTTATTTTACCATCTTTAATAAGCTTAGCTTGATATTTTTTTAATAATAAATGTTTAAGGTCGGCACTTTAATAATTCAAAAACTTACAAAAGAATAAAAATAACACAATGAAAATTTCATCAACATTTATTTTAGGTGCATCATTGCTCTTAGCAACAACCGCATGTTCATCTAAAAAAGATAAAGCAGCGGAACTAAACGATAAAAAAGTCGCTATTGAAAAACTAAAAGCAGAAAATAGCAAAAAGGCAGAAGAAATAAAAAAATTGCAAGATGAACTTATTGCAAGCGGTGGGGGTGAAGCTGCTAAAGTAAAACTTGTTGGTACTATACCTGTGGGCATTCAAAATTTTGTACACTACATAGACCTACAAGGCAAGGTAGATGCTGATAATATTTCTTATATATCACCTACAGGTATGCCAGGGCAAGTAAAAGCAATTTATGTAAAGCAAGGGCAGTATGTAAAAAAAGGGCAACTGGTATTACGATTAGATGATGCTATAATGACACAACAGGTGCAAGCAGTAAGGCTACAATCTACAGCTGCTAACCAGCAGTTAGAGGGAATTAAAACACAATTAGCATTTGCAAAAAATATTTATCAACGTCAGAAAAACTTGTGGGAGCAAGGCATTGGTACCGAGGTGCAATTGCTAACTGCTAAAACAAGTGTAACAGGTTTAGAAAATCAATTGGTGGCTGCTGGCGAGCAAGCTAAAGCGGTATCACAACAAATAAATGTGGCTAAAGCGCAAACCAATACTGCAAATGTATATAGCGATGTAAGTGGCATAGCAGACCAAGTAAATATTAAAGTTGGAGAAACATTTACAGGTATGGGGGCAATGGGCCCACAAATAAAAATTGTAAATACTTCTTCATTGAAAGTTACAACTAGTATTCCAGAAAATTATCTTTCACGCATACGCACAGGCTCGCCAGCAGAAGTGAGTGTACCTGATGTAAACAAAACATTTAAAGCTGCCGTTTCTTTAATAAGCCAGTCGGTAGATGCCAATAGAGGTTTTACCGCAGATATAAAAATACCTTATGATGCTAGTATAAAACCAAACCAAAGTGCAAAGGTTCGTATAATGGACTATAGTGCAGCTAATGCAGTAGTAATACCTGTAAACGTTGTGCAAACAGATGAAGCAGGTAAATATGTATACGTACTTGAAAAAAGTAGCAATGGAAAAATGTTTGCAAAGAAAAAAAGTATAAATGTTGGCGAAGTATATGGTAGCAATGTAGAAGTGAAAGCAGGGCTAGCAGCAGGGGAACAATTGATTACAGAAGGGTATCAAAACCTTTATGAGAATCAGGCTGTAAGTACAACTTTCTAATAAACTATTATTTTAAAAGGATATCAGGGTAAGCTTGTCGAACCCGTTGCAATAAATAAAAACCGCCTTCATAGGCTCAGGTTTATACTACAATTGTTCAACTAATTTTCGCTTGTAGAAAAAGTAAAAGAAAAAATTAAAAAATATTTATGAATCATTTCATAGAAGGTGTTGCAAAAAAATTTAAACAGTTTAAGCCTACCTCATGGGCAGTAGATAACAAAACAGTTATTTACATTATGGCTGCCATCATCACTTTTATTGGTGTATATCAATTTAACACTTTACCTAAGGAGCAGTTTCCAGATATTGTAATGCCTACTGTAAGTGTAACAACAGTGTATGTAGGTAACTCACCAAAAGATATAGAAAACTTAGTTACAAGGCCAATAGAAAAACAATTGAAAGGTATAAGTGGTGCTAAGGTGAAAAAAATAACCAGCACATCACAAACAGATTATAGTTTGATAATTGTAGAATTTGATAGTGATGTAAAAACAGAATTAGCAAAACTTAAAGTAAAAGATGCTATAGATAAAGCAAAGACTGATTTGCCAAACGACCTCACTTCTCAACCCAATGCACAAGAGTTTGCTTTTAGTGAAATGCCCATAATGTTTGTAAATGTAAGTGGAGATTATGATGGTGTAAAATTAAAAGAATATGCAAAAAAATTGCAAGATAGATTTGAGCAGCTAAGTGAGCTAACCCGAGCAGAAATAGTAGGTGCCCCAGAGAGAGAGATACAAATAAATGGTGACCCATACAAAATGCAAGCGGCTACTATAACATTTGGTGATATAGAAAATGCTGTAGCAAGAGAAAACCATGATATAACAGGCGGATTGTTGGATGTGGGTGATATGAAGCGCACCATAAAAGTAAAAGGGCAATTTACATCTGCATTAGACTTACAAAATATAATTGTAAGAAGTAGCTCACGTGGGGCATCAGTATACCTTAGAGATATAGCAGAATTAAAAGATACCATCAAGCAAAAAGAAAGCTATGCACGCTTGGATGGCAAAAACGTAGTAACATTAAATATAGTAAAACGCTCTGGCGAAAACCTAATAAACGCAGCAGGAAAAGTAAAAGATATTGTGGAGAAAATGAGGAAGGATGAGGAACTTCCTAAAGCTTTAAATGTAGTAATAACAGGCGACCAAAGTAAGACAACTGCAACTTCTTTTAACGATTTGGTAAATACAATTATTATCGGTTTTATTTTAGTATTGTTAGTGCTAATGTTTTTTATGGGTGTTACCAATGCGTTTTTTGTAGCACTTAGTGTACCATTAAGTATTTTTGTAGCATTTATGTTTTTGCCTGTAGGCACTGCTATTATTGGTACGCCCATTACGCTTAATTTTATTGTATTGTTTGCTTTGTTATTTGGGCTAGGTATTATTGTAGATGATGCAATTGTTGTTATAGAAAATACACATCGTATTTACAATAATGGTAAAGTAAGTATTGTGCGAAGTGCTAAAGAAGCCGCTGGAGAAATTTTTATACCTGTGCTAGCAGGAACGGCTACTACGCTTGCGCCATTTTTTCCATTGTTATTTTGGAAAGGCATCATTGGCAAGTTTATGATTTATTTACCTACCATGCTTATTCTTACATTAGCGGCATCGTTAATAGTGGCATTTATTTTTAATCCTGTTTTTGCAGTTTCTTTTATGAAACCAGAAGGTAAAGAATATGATGAAAAGAAATCGTTATTATTTAAAAAATGGTGGTTTTGGGCTGCACTAGGTTTTGGTTTAGTTTTGCATTTAGGAGGCTTTCATGGCACGGGTAATTTCTTATTTTTTATGGCATTGTTGTCTATCTTAAATCGATTTGTATTTAAAGATATAATTTATTATTTTCAAAATAAGTTACTACCATCTTTAATGAACAAGTACGAAAAATTATTGAGGTGGGTATTGAAAGGCACAAGGCCAGCTTGGATGCTCGTAATTTTATTTTTATTATTTCCAATATCTGTTATTTTATTAATAGCCAGAGGAAACGATGCCACTTTTTTCCCAAGTGGAGATCCTAATTTTATTTATGTCTATTTAAAAATGCCTGTAGGTACAGCTATTAAAAAAACGGATAGCATTACCCGTATACTTGAAACTAGGGTACAAAAAGTATTGGCCAATGAGCTACCTAATAAAGTAGGTGGTATAGTAGAAAGTGTGATTACCAATATTGCCAATAGTGCAAGCACTCCAGAAGACGTAAACAGAAGTGTACGACCAAACCTTGGGCGTATACAAGTATCATTTGTAGAGTACGAAAAAAGAGATGGCAAAAAAACAAAACCATTTTTAGATTCTATAAGAGCAATGATGGTGGGCATACCTGGTGCAAGCATACAAGTAAACCAAGAAGGTAGTGGCCCACCAACTGACCCACCAGTAAATATTGAAATAGTAGGGGATGAATATGATCAGATAGCAAAAGTAGCTACCAGTCTGTCTAATTATTTAGACAATAACCCAATAAACGGAATAGAAAATTTGCATACAGATGTAGATTTAAACAGCCCAGAAATTACAGTAAATATAGACAGAGAAAAGGCAATGGCACAAGGCCTAAGCACAGGTCAAATTGGAATGGAAATACGAACAGCTGTTTTTGGAAAAGAAATAAGTAAACTAAAAATTGGAGAAGACGAATATAAAATTCAACTAAGAACATCTGACTTGGTAAGAAATAATATTACAGATGTAATGAACATGCGCATTACTTTTATGGATATGAATACGATGGGTATAAAATCAATACCAGTAAGCGCCATAGCCACTATAGACTATACCAATACCTCTGGAGCAATAGCTCGTAAAAATGTAAAACGTACCATACAATTGCAAGCAAATGTATTATCTCAATCTATGGTAAAAGCAATTAATGATGAGCTAGCGTCTAAGATTGAAGATTTTAAATTAACTTCTAAAATACCGCCAAGTATTACGATAAAGCAGAGTGGACAAGGAGAGCAAGAAGCAGAAACATCCGCATTTTTGGGCATGGCAATGGCAGGTGCATTGGCATTAATTTTCTTAATATTGGTATTACAGTTTAATGGAACAAGTAAACCATTTATTGTATTAACAGAAATTTTCTTTTCGGTAATAGGCGTGCTGCTTGGCTATGCTATTACTGGTATGACCATTGCCAGCATTATGTTTGGCGTAGGTATTATAGGCCTTGCTGGTATAGTAATTAAAAACGGTATTTTATTAATAGAATTTACAGATGAGCTGCGGGGAAGAGGAGTAAGAATGAGAGAAGCAGCCATACAAGGAGGCAAAATTCGTATCATACCAGTATTGCTCACTGCATTGGCTACTATGCTTGGTTTGCTGCCTTTAGCTGTAGGTTTTAATATTAATTTCGTTTCATTTTTTCAAACCTTAAACCCACATATTTTCTTTGGTGGCGATAGTGTTGTTTTCTGGGGCCCACTTAGCTGGACAATTATTTTTGGATTAATATTTGCATTTTTTCTCACTCTAATAATGGTGCCAAGTATGTACATTATTGCAGAAAGATTAAAACGCCCAATGGAAAAATTTTATGGTGGAAAATGGATTGGTATTTTTGGATTCGTCGGTCCTTTCTTTTTTATATTCGTAGGGCTTATGTATTTGGTAAAAAAAATTCAAGGTAAAAAAGTTTGGGATGGTACATTAAAAAATTCTACATTAAAAGTTTGATAGTTTAGTTTTTAGTTAATAAAAATGCCCTCTTATTTTGAGGGCATTTTTGTAAGTATTTAAAACTTAAAATTATTTTTATTATTTTAAGTTATAAGTATTTGACAATTCTTTAAGTTCAAGTAAATTGGTAACTTTTAGCTTTGAAAAAATACGCCCCTTATGTGTGCCAACAGTAGATATTCCTAGGTTAAGTTCTACAGCTATTAAACTAATAGTTTTGCCATTAAGCAACATAGAAACGATTTCAAACTCTCGAGCAGATAAAGTATTGAATGGATTAGAGTCTGCACCTTGTGAAGCGCCTTCTGCTAATACAAATAACATTTCTTCGCTAATATATTTTTTACCATTAATTACTTGCTCAATAGCAATTTTAATTTCATCTAGCGGAGCATCTTTGCTTATAAAACCCATAGCACCAGCACGTATGTAACGAAGGGCATAAATATTTTCGGAGTTCATAGAAAATACCAATACTTTTAATAAAGGATAATTTGCTTTAAAATATTCCATTAATGCAAAACTGTCTGTATTTGGCATTTGTACATCTAACATTACAAAATCGTAATGGTTTTCTTTTACAAATGCAATAGCAGTATCTCCATCTTTAGCCTCACTAATTTCTGAATCTTTATATAAATTTAACAATAACAATTTAATACCAGATCTAACTACTACATGGTCATCAATTAGTAGAAATTTTTTCATACTAGAATTTATTTTTAAAAGAATTATTGTAAGTTAAAAAACATTTTGCCATTTATAGTTTTTTAAACGAAATTATGTGTCAACTTTTTTCATATTGGTTAATAAAAATATGACTATTCTACAACGTGTATTTATCGATAATCAGTTAATTAAAAAGATTATTACAAATTTAGGTAAATTTAGTACTAACAAGTTATGCTTTCTGCTATAAATAATTTATTTTAGACTATACTTACAGAGTAATTTTTTATATGATAAATTGTTATACGAATATTGACATAATAATTGTTCGGAATGATAAGGTTTATGCTTTTTTAGAAGAATAACTTTATCAAACAACTTTGAATATTAATAGATTAAAAGTAATAAATTTTATTATTGAAATAGAAAAAAGAGAAGCCAAAGGAAAAAATTATATGATAAAAAAATAAATGTTAGCCAACACAAAATTTTATATGGAATATTCACTTACCTATGAAGTGTTGATACATTATTTGTTGGAAACTGCAAAGAGCATATTAGGAGATGCAGAGGCAGGAACAAGAATTTTATCAAACTCATTGATATTTCTCTAGCTTGTCGAAGTGTTAAATATCATTGCTTTAGATTAACTTATAGAATGTGTATTACTAGTAAACAAAACTAAAATATATACCAACTGGTGAAATATAAAAACAGATTTTTTACATAAAAAAAACAATGTTAGTAAACATGCAAAAGCCAAACTTGTAAAATTATTTTTATTAATAAATGAAAATGATTTGAAATTTTGCTTTGAAGATGATGAGGGGGTGGGATGATATTTAAAAAAAGAAAAAAGAGTGGTTTTCAAAATATTTATAGTAGAGTTTATTTGTATAATGGTAAACCAGCAATAAAATCAGAAATAAATAAAGGTAGTAGCCATAGCATATTATTCAAATTATAAATGATATATGATACAATTTAGTATAGCAAGAAAATTAAAAATTGCTTTTATTATTTCCATGCTATTTACAGCAGCGGTATTGTACACTATGTACATAAATATGCGTAAAACCGTAGTGGAATCTTCGAATACCAATATGGCTATAAACGCTCTATTGAGGGCAGAAAATGTTTTGTCAAATTTAAAAGCATCTGAGATAGGCACACATGGTTATTTTAAATTTGGTAAAGAATCTTTTCTTATAGGTCATAAAAATGCTTTGATAATAGTAAACCAAGATTTAGATTTTCTTACTTCATCAAAATTGCATATAAGTGATGGTAATAAAGTTTTGAAAGAGATAAAAGATTTAGTAGCTACAAAACAAATAATCGAAAATCCAGACTTTTATGGGTATGATGATAGCACTTTAAATAATTTGGAAGCCAAGGAAAAAGTAACTTCTGAAAAAATAAATTTATTGGTTTCTGCTATTGCAGAAAAAGAAAAAGCTTTTCTACAAAAACCAACATCTGAAAAAGATAAATACAATCAGTACCTTACTTGGTCGTTTATTTTATTGGCTATTTTATTTTTTTTAATACTATTTAATGGTTACATGCTTTTAATGAGAGATTTTAAAAAATCTGAAATTATATATAGTTCTTTGCAGTATAACACCACGCTGCTTAATAATATTTCTGATGCAATTATTACCACAGATGAAAATTTTTTAATAAAAGACTGGAACAATTTTGCAGAAGAATTGTATGGTTACACTGCAGTGGAGGTAAAAGGGAAAAAAATAGAAGAAGTAATACAGTTAAATGATAAAGAAAAAAATAATTTTTTTGGATATGCAAAAAAGCAAAAAACATGGAAGGGGGAAATGTTGCATTATCACAAAGGTGGTCATAAAATAAATGTAGAAATAAGTACATCTGCTATCAGCAATGCAAAGGGTGAGTTTGTAGGTGCTATAGGCGTAGTGCATAACATTAGTACAAGAGTAATACTTGAAGAAAGATTAAAAGATCTCTCAATAAAACTTCAAAAAGAAGCAAACCTAAAATCGAATGATTTAGATAAATTTTTTGAAAGAATAGCAGATGCTTTTTTTATTTTAGATAATAATTGGAATTATACCTATTTAAATAAAAATGCAATTGAGTTGCATGGTAGCGATGAAAATAATTTATTAGGCAACAATATCTGGAAACTTTCTCCAAATTTAGTAAATGGAGAATTTTATAACTCTTTACATCAAGCTAAAGAAACGCAGCAAGTAATTCGTTGTGAAAATTATGATACCAAACAAGATAAATGGTATGAAAATTTAATTTACCCAGGTAAAAATGGCATTTCAATTTATTACAATGAAATTACTGCTAAGAAAAAAGCTGCATTAGAATTAAAAAAATTACATGAACGACTTTCCTTTCATTTAAACAACACACCACTTGCTATTATTGAATTTGATAGCAATATGAAAGTAATGAAGTGGAGTAAAAAAGCGACTGAAATATTTGAATGGACAGAAAATGAAGTTTTAGTACCAAGTTTTTCAATTGATAAATTGATAAATAAAGATGACTTAGTAATGTTTAATAGCAATTTACATTTTGAATCTGCAGACCCGTTACAAAGCGGAATTATAAATACAGTTTGTTATACAAAAAATGGGGGTGTTATTTATTGTGAATGGTACAATTCATTTTTAAAAGATGAAAATAATAATACCGGAGTTATGCTATCGTTGGTAACTGATGTAACCAATAGAAAAATAGCTCAGTTAGAATTATCTAACGCAGAATCAAAATTTAGAGGGCTTGTGGAGCAATCTATGGTGGGCGTATACATAAGGAACAAAGAAAACCTTGTATACATAAACCCACGCTTTGCAGAAATATTTGGATATACTGAAAACGAAATTTATGAACATCCAGATGCTTTTTCTTTAGTAGCTTACGATGATAAAGAAATTGTAATCAAACACATAAACGAATATGAAGCTAGAAAAATAAATAAACACAATTATGAGCTAAAAGGTAAACATAAAAATGGAAATGAAATTTATTTAGAAGTGTTTGGTTCGTCTACAAATCATAATGGTGAAGATGCTGTGATAGGAACTGTATTGGATATTACTGAAAGAAAAAAAGCAAGTGAGGAAGCAACTATTGCAGAAAAAGCATTGCAAATATCTAATGAAAGATTTGAACTAGTTGCAAAAGCCACTAACGATGCTATATGGGATTGGGATATGAAATCGGATTGCTTAACAGGAAATGAAATGTTTTGTAAACTATTTGGAAAGCCAACAAATAGTATATTTCGATTTAATGATTTTATTGATAAAGTTAGCAATGAAGAAAAAATGAGGCTAGAAAAAAATTTTAATTTAGCAATTGCAAAAAAGGAAACGTTATTGATGGAAGAATTTAGCTTTAAAATTGATAATAATACAACAAAAATAATAAGTGACCGAGCTTATATTTTGTACAAAAATGGCGAGGCTTATAGAATGCTAGGTGCAATGCAAGATATTACAGCGGTAAAAGAGGCAGAGCAAGCACTTATAAATTCTGAACAAAAATACAAACTGCTTTTTGATAAAAACCCTTTGCCAATGTGGATTATACTTGAAGAAAATGGTAAATTTATAGATGTAAATACAGCGGCAATAAACTCTTATGGGTACAGTAAAAAAGAGTTTTTAGAAATGTCAATTATAAACCTGCATCCAAAAAATGATACAGCATACTTAAATTGGTTAAAGAAAACAGATAAAGAAAAATTAAATGCAGAAATGATTTGGGAACATCAAAAAAAAGACGGTACAATTATAAATGTAAATTCAATAATTAGCGAAATACAATATCAAGGGCAAAATGCAAATTTGGGACTAGCAAATGATGTAACAGCAAATTACCTTGCCGAGGCAAGCCTACAAAAATCTAAGCAAGCATTTAAAGAACTTGCAGCGCATTTAGAAACTATAAGAGAAAATGAAAGAACACACATGGCTCGTGAAATACATGATGAACTGGGACAGCAATTAACTGGTTTAAAAATGGATATTTCATGGATAAATAAAAAAATAAAAAGCGATGAACCTTTGGTGCAGCAAAGAATGAAAGACACTTTGGAGTTAATTGATAAAACAGTTGTAACCGTTAGAAGAATAGCAACACAACTACGACCAAGTATTTTAGATGATTTAGGATTAATAGAAGCTATGGAATGGCAAAGTGAAGAGTTTTCTAAAAGGTCAGAAATAAAATCTATTTTTAAAACCAATATGAGTCATGTAAAAGTGAGCCAAGAAATAGCAACTGGTGTGTTTAGAATATTTCAAGAAAGCCTTACTAACGTATCAAGACACTCAAAAGCAAGTGAGGTAAACACCGTTTTTAAAATTGAAGATAATTTACTAACATTATTGATAGAAGATAATGGAATTGGTTTTAAAGATGATAATATTAAGAATAAAAAAACACTTGGCTTACTAGGTATGAAAGAACGAATATCTCTCATTAATGGCACCTACAACATAAATGGAAATACAGGGCTTGGTACATCCGTATTAATAACCGTACCTTTAGTTTAGTTTTTATAATTATTTATTTTAATAAAATTAATATGATTAGAATTTTAGTGGCAGACGACCATATTGTAGTAAGGCGTGGATTGAGAATGATTTTGCTAGAAGGTTTTCCAGGTGCAACTATTGAAGAAGTAAGCGATGCCGAAGACTTGGTAAAACTAGTAATTAAAGAATCTTGGGATGTAGTTATAAGTGATTTAAGCATGCCTGGTAGAAGTGGGCTTGATGCGCTACAACAAATTAAACAAATAAAACCAACTTTGCCCGTACTCATATTAAGTATACACCCAGAAGACCAATATGCTATTAGGGTTTTAAAGGCTGGGGCATCTGGCTATTTGAGCAAGGGTATGGCACCAGATGAATTGGTTAATGCAGTGCAAAAAGTAATGATGGGTAAAAAATATATTACTGCTGCTGTTGCAGAAAAATTGACTTCTATTTTTGATGATGATAAAAATAAAGCACCTCACGAATTATTATCTGATAGAGAATTTAGTGTATTAAAATTGCTTGCAAGTGGTAAATCTGTTTCAGAAATAGCAGAGTCATTATTTTTGAGCGTAACAACTGTAAGTACTTATAGGGCAAGAATAATTTCTAAAATGAATTTAAAAAACAATGCCGAGCTTACGTTATATGCAATTGAAAATAAGTTATTATAAATTAGATAGCTTAAAAAAATAATAAATACAATTTATGGCTTATGCAAAATAACCCTGCAAATAGCTTTTTTTCTTTTACCAAAAAAGAAAAACGAGGTGTACTTATGTTGTTAATAACCGTTGTATCTATTTTCATAAGCGCACAATTTATTTACCCCCTTATAATAAAAGAAGAATTTTTAAATAGTAAAATAATTGCAGTTGAGGCAGATTTATTAAAAGAAAAACAAAAAGACAGCACCAAAAATTACTACAGCAATAATGTATATAATGATGGAGCGGATTACAATACTTATTCAAAAAATGAATCTAACAGAATTTTTGCTGGTCATATGTTTTATTTTGATCCAAACACATTAGATGCAGAAGGTTGGCAAAAATTGGGTATAAAAGAAAAAACAATTGCAAGCATACAAAAATATATTTCTAAAGGCGGTAGGTTTAGGCAACCAGACGATTTGAGAAAAATATGGGGCCTTACCAACGAAGAAAAAGAAAGGCTGATACCTTATGTACGTATTGAAGATGCGCAAAAAAATCAATATGCAAATAGTAATAATTATCAGCCCTACGAAAAAAAAGAATATAAAGCAAAAGAAACAGAGCCGATAGATATTAACCTTGCCGATTCTACAGGTTATGATGCATTGCCAGGCATCGGAGCTGGATATTGTAAACGTATTTTAAAATACAGAAATGACTTAGGTGGTTTTTGTAAAATAGAGCAAATAAAAGAAGTGTTTGGGTTGCCTGATTCAATTTTTCAAAAAATAAAACCTTTTTTAAAAGTGAGTAACAATGTAATTCGAAAAATAAAAA
>JANXOQ010000218.1 GCA_025357775.1 Ferruginibacter sp.
GCAGCAAGGCAAATTTTATGCGTATTTAGGAGAAGAGTTTACAAAAATATTGGGGCTTGATTATACAGATAAAAAATATTTAAAACCAATCGTTTTCCAAGTGTTTTTTACACACAATAAATTTCTACATCAAAACGATGCTAAGCACAAAAGAATATTTAAACAGCTATTTCCAGACTTGTACAAAATATTTAGCCTTATAAAAAAGTCAGACAAAACCAACCTCCCTCGTTTATTACAACGCATAGAAAGCCATTTAATACTAAACGTAATAACCAAGCGTATTGCAAAAGAAAGAAAGAATCTGCCCATTTTTACCATACACGATAGTATTGTAACTACTAACGAAGGAGACAATGCAGCATACATACAGCGGGTAATGGAAGACGAGTTTACAAAAGCAATTGGCTTTCCGCCAAACTTTGAAGTAGAACATTGGGATATTGCCAACTTAGCATTTAATGATAAAACATCATTATATAATCAAATAAGAATAGCGGTTTAAGTATTAATCTTCGTAGTTTATTAGTATTTTGCCACATTATAAAACGAAAACCTAGAAGATAATTACAATTATAACTTTTAATGCCGAAAATATACGACAACATTGAGCATCACCTAACCAAAGGTTTAAATGAAACATTGGAACTTTCTCACCGTACTGATTTTTGTGTGGGCTATTTTAATTTAAGAGGTTGGAAAGAGGTTGCAGACAAAATCGAAGCTCTTTCGGGTTCAACTGTAAGTGAAGGCACAGAAGAAATACATAGAACTTGTAGGCTATTGGTTGGAATGCAAAAACTCCCTATTGATATTTTAAAAGAACAGCTTACAAATGATGAGGAACATACAATTGACCAAGCGGAAGCAGTTAAATTAAAAAAGCGATTAGCTCAAGAATTTAAAGACCAGCTTACCATTGGTACACCTACTGAGGCAGACGAAGCGGCACTACGTAAGTTGAGCCAACAAATGAAAGATAAAAAAGTAGTTGTAAAATTACACCTGCGTTATACACTCCATGCAAAACTTTATTTGGCTTACAGCGAAGATAAAAGAGTGCCTGTAGTTGGCTTTTTAGGCAGCAGTAATTTAACGCTTGCAGGGCTAGCCAAGCAAGGCGAATTAAATATTGATGTACTCGATCAAGATGCTGCAAACAAACTTGCCAAATGGTTTAGCAACCGTTGGGAAGATAGATGGTGTATTGATATTACTGATGAATTAATTGAAATAATCGATACCAGTTGGGCAACCGACCGTTTAGTTCCACCTTTTCACATTTATTTAAAAATGGCTTACCACCTTTCGCAAGAAGCTAGGGCAGGTATCAGTGAATTTAATGTGTCTTCCCTTTTTAAAAAAGACCTTTTAGCTTTTCAAATAAATGCTGTACAAAGGGCTGCAAAAATGCTACACAAAAGAGGTGGCGTAATTATTGGCGATGTGGTAGGGTTAGGCAAAACAATAACTGCAACTGCTTTGGCTAAAATATTTGAAGATGATTTCTTTTTGGAAACATTAATTATTTGCCCAAAAAACTTGGTGGAAATGTGGGAAGATTATGCACATAAATATCAACTAAGAGCAAAAGTAATTTCTCAAAGCAAAGTGCAAACAACCTTGCCAAATTTAAGACGATACCGATTAGTTATAATTGATGAAAGCCACAACCTACGCAATGATAGAGGCAGCCGCTACAGAGCCATAAAAGAATATTTAACAGAGAATGATAGTAAGGTTATTTTACTATCGGCAACCCCATACAATAAAACCTATTTCGATTTATCAAACCAACTTCGTTTGTTTATTGCCGATGATAAAGATTTGGGCATAAGCCCCGAAAGATATATTGAAAGCATTGGCGGGCAAATAGAATACAGTAAAAAACATACCGAAACTTTTATACGTAGCATAAAAGCTTTTGAACATAGCGAATACTCGGATGATTGGCGTGAATTAATGCGACTATATTTGGTAAGGCGTACAAGAAGTTTTATTAAAAATAATTATGCAAAAACTGACACTACAAACGATAGAAAATATTTAACTTTTTCCGATGGCACTCGGTCTTACTTCCCCGATAGAATACCAAAAAGAGTAGAATATGCTTTTAATACCAACGACCCTAAAGACCAATACTCAAAACTATACTCCAGCAAAATTGTAGATACTTTAAACACCCTCAATTTGCCAAGGTATGGCTTACAAAAATTTTTAAACGACAAGCCATTAATTAAAGCTACAAAGGAAGAAGAAGTATTAATGGCCAACCTTTCTCATGCAGGTAAGCGGTTAATGGGCTTTTGCCGAACCAATCTTTTTAAACGATTAGAAAGCAGTGGCTATTCTTTTTTATTATCATTAAGCAGGCACATTTTACGTAACTATATTTTTATTTATGCCTTAGAAAATCATTTACCCATACCAATTGGTAAAAATATTTCTCAAAATTTAGATGATTATTTAGAAGATGAAGATGCCGAAGCCAATAATGCAGATAATGTACTTAACCTAATACTTAATGAAGAAACCTACTTAAAAAATGCAGGCGAATTATACAAATTGTTTGAGCTTAATCATAAAAACAGATTTGATTGGATAAGGAGTGAATTTTTTATACCTACCCTACAAACATCGCTAATTAATGATAGTAGCGAAATTATTAAAATACTCACTATTGGTAAAGATTGGAACCCACAAAACGATAAGCAATTAAACGCCTTACATGAGCTACTTATTACTGCACACCCCACAGAAAAAGTATTGGTATTTACACAATTTGCCGATACAGCATATTACCTTACCGAGCAGTTAAAAAAACGAGGTGTACAAAGCTTAGAAAGTGTAACAGGCAATAATGAAAACCCAACAGCCCTTGCACACAGATTTAGCCCTGCTAGCAACAAAAAATTTGATACTATTAATGCTAGCCAAGAGTTAAGGGTATTAATAACCACCGATGTATTAAGCGAAGGGCAAAACCTGCAAGATGCTCATATAATACTCAATTACGATTTGCCTTGGGCTATTATTCGTTTAATACAAAGGGCAGGCAGGGTGGATAGAATTGGGCAAAAAGCCCCACAAATTATTTGCTACTCTTTTTTACCCGAAGATGGTATCGAAAAAATAATTAACCTACGCCGCAGGCTTACACAACGTATTGAAGAAAATGCAGAAGTGGTAGGCAGCGACGAAACTTTTTTTGAAGGCGACCCAGTAAACATAACCGATTTATACAACGAAAAATCGGGCATACTCGATGGCGATGATGATGATACCGAAGTGGACCTTGCCTCTTATGCTTACCAAATTTGGAAAAACGCAACAGATGCTAACCCACAATTAAATAAAATTATACCCGACTTACCAAATGTTATGTATGCTACAAAGCATAACAACGATATACCGCAAAAAGATGGCGTAATTGTGTACACCAAAACAGCAGAGGATAACGATGTATTGGCATGGATGGATAAAGCAGGTAAAATTATTACACAATCGCAATTAGCCATTTTAAAAGCAGCACAATGTGGCCCTACCGAGCCTGCTTTATATAAAATAGAAAACCACCATGAGTTGGTAAAAAAAGCTATTGATTTTATTAAGGATGAAGAGGTAAATACAGGTGGTACACTTGGCAAAAAATCGGGTGTAAAATACAGGGTGTACATGAAGCTAGATCGCTATTGTAAAGAATTTGAAAATACCTTATTTGTAAATGAACAACTAAAAAAAGCGGTAGATGATATTTATAAATACCCTTTAAAAGAATTTGCAAAAGAAACCCTAAGCAGACAACTAAAATCGGGTATTGATGATGATCAATTGGCATCGTTAGTAATATCGCTAAGAGAAGAAGATAAACTGTGTATTGTAAATGAAGATGAACAGCCTAACAAGCAACCACAAATTATTTGCTCACTTGGTTTAAAGCAAAACTAATATGAAATTAACAGCCTACACCCAAGCCATAAAGCAACTAAAAGCAGCCATACTTAGTAGCAGGTACAGAGCTGCCGTATTGGCCAATAAAGAATTGCTGACCCTATATTTTAATGTAGGAAAACTTATTACCGAAAAATCGCAGCAAGGCAAATGGGGCGATAAAATACTAATACAACTCTCTGCCGATTTGCAACATGAACTGCCCGGTTTAAAAGGCTTTTCGGTTACAAATATTAAACGCATGAGGCTGTTTTATCAGCAATGGAATAGCTACTTTTTAGTTGGTCAATCAGCAACTAATCCAATTGGTCCAACGCCGTCGGACCAATTGAAAAAAACTAAAAAAATAGCCAATAAATTTACAATTAGTCCGACGCTGTCGGACCAATTGGCACAACAGTTTTTTTTAGTTAGTTTCAGCCACCATTGTGAGATACTCGTAAAAACAATAAGCTTAGAAGAACGCCAATTTTACATTGCAGGCATAGCCACAGAATATTGGAGCCTTGATACATTAAAGCACCACATCAACAATAAATTATTTAAAAAGAAAGGCAAGCTGCCAAACAACTTTAATACCACCATTGCCAATACCGATTTAAGAGCAAAAGCATTGCAAGCTTTTAAAGACGAATACCTACTCGATTTTATAAATATAGAAGACCCCGATGAAGAAGATGAAAAAGTAATTGAAAGCGAAATTGTACGAAACATAAAAAAATTTATACACTCCATTGGTGCCGATTTTGCATTTATAGGCAACCAATACAGAGTAATTGTAGATGAAGAAGAATATTTTATAGACCTCTTATTTTTTAACAGAAAACTACAATGCCTTGTTGCCTTTGAATTAAAAAAAGGAAAATTTAAACCAGCTTATGTTGGTCAACTCAATTTTTATCTTTCTGCGTTAGATGATATGATAAAACAACCACATGAGCAACCCTCTATTGGTATTATTTTATGTAAAGAAAAAAGTAACAAAACAGTGGAGTTTTGTTTTAGAGATATGACAAAGCCTATGGGGGTAGCCACCTACAAAACCAGTAAGCAATTGCCCAAGCAATATAAAAATGTATTGCCCGATGTGGAAACCCTAAAAAAATTAATGGACTAAAATATGGCAATAAATATAGAAAATACCCGTAACTACCTACAAGCCTTCGATTTTAAAACCCTTTTTATTGAAGAGCTTGGGTGGAACAATGCCAAAAATAAAAATGCTTTTCCTTTTAGTACAAAAGATGGGCAGTATTACCGCAAAGCCATTGCAGAGCTATCGGGTGCTACTGTATATGAAATTACAAATGATGATGGGCTAATACCCGATGCCAAAATAAGAGATACCATATCTAAAGAAATACAAAAAATAAACTTTGAGCACATACTCATTTTTATAGATGAAAAACGTACACAAACCGTATGGCGATGGATAAAAAAGCAAGATAAAAAAAACCTACCAAGGGAGCATTATTTTTCGGCAGGGCAAACAGGCGATTTGTTTATAGGCAAGCTAGCAGGGCTTATGGTAGATATTAGCGAAATAGAAAACGATATTACCATTACCGATGTTGCCAAAAAAATACAAACCGCATTAGATGTAGAAAGAGTAACCAAACAATTTTTTAATAGCTATAAAGATCAGTTTACCGAGTTTATAAAATATATAGATGGTATAGATAACGATGCCGATAAGCGGTGGTATGCCTCGGTAATTTTAAACCGATTAATGTTTATTTATTTTTTGCAAAAAAAAGGATTTATAGATAACAACAACCAAGATTATTTATACACAAAACTACAAGCCACACAAAAGCAACTAGGCACAAACCAATATTACCAAACCTTTTTAAAAACCTTGTTTTTTGAGGGCTTTGCCAAAGCCGAACCCTTGCGTAATGCCGCCACCAATAAAATGCTAGGCAAAATAAAATACCTAAATGGTGGCTTATTTTTAAAACATAAAATAGAAGAAAAATACCCACACATAGCCATACCCGATGTAGCATTTACAAACCTGCTACAAACCGAAGAACCCAAAGGCTTATTTGAGCGGTTTAGTTGGAGCTTAGATGATACCCCAGGTGGCAACGACAACGAAATAAACCCCGATGTATTGGGTTATATTTTTGAAAAATACATAAACCAAAAAGCCTTTGGTGCATACTACACCCGTACCGAAATAACCGAATACCTGTGTGAGCAAACGGTTTACAAACTCATATTAGATGCCGTAAACGAAACCGAGGTAGCACCAGATTTATTAAAAAAAGCAGGGCTACATAAATTGCCAAAGGCAAAACATTACACCAACATATCGGAGCTATTATTAAACTTAGATGCTACCACTTGCAAAAAACTAATACATGGCCCTACAGCCGTAATACCCAACCTTAGCCTGCTCGACCCTGCCTGTGGCTCCGGCGCTTTTTTGGTAGCAGCCATGAAAACTTTGATAAATGTATATGCAGCCATACTAGGCAAAATAGATTTTCTTGGCGATAAAAAATTATTGGAGTGGAAGCAAACCATAAAAGCCAACCACCCCAGCATAAACTACTACATAAAAAAACAAATAATAACCAACAACCTGTATGGGGTAGATATTATGGAAGAGGCTACCGAAATAGCCAAGCTACGGTTATTTTTGGCATTGGTAGCCAGTGCCAATACGGTGGAGCAGCTAGAACCACTGCCCAATATAGATTTTAATATAATGAGTGGCAACTCACTTATAGGTTTATTAAGGGTAGATGCTAACCAGTTTAACAAACACTTTGCTACACCCACAAGCAAGCAACCAAAGGGCAAAGTAGTACAAGCAGCCACCCTTTTTAATGCAGCTACTGCACAGGCAAATATGTTTGCCGGCGAACATGCCAAAAGCTACCAGCAACTTATAAACGAAAAAGAAGCAGCCGTATCAAGCTACAAAAATGCACATGAGCTAGGCATTACCGATTTGCAAGCCCTACGCAATAGCATACGAGCAAGCGAAGCCAAAGCCAATACCATATTAAATGAATTGCTGCAAGAAGAGTTTACCACCCTTGGCATAAAATACGAACAAGTAACTTGGGATGCTACAAAAAATAAAGAAGGCAAACCCATAAAACGCCCCATAAACCAAGCCGATATTGCAGCATTAGAGCCT
>JANXOQ010000220.1 GCA_025357775.1 Ferruginibacter sp.
GCTCCGAAATTATACCCTAAATTAACATTATCTAATCTAAAAAAAGAAGCATTTTCAATATAATAATTAGATAAATATTGAGGCTTTTTAAATCTAGTGTCTAAATAATTTGTAGAAGCATTGCCTATAAACCCAAGAGAATTTTGAACTGAAGTTAATGCTCCATTATTAGAATTAAAATTGTTATAATTGTAATTTCCTACTTGCCCGTGTGCTGCCACACCAAGGGTAAAGTTTTGAATTGAAAAGACAGAACTTAAACCAAATAAAAAATCAGCATTAGGTTTTTTAAATGAAATTCTATCATCATCAGAGTTTTTACCATCTCTATTGTTATCTGAGTATAGTCCTTCAATTGGTTTCCCAGCAGAATTGTAAACTTGCTGACTAGGATAAAAAACTGGAGCTGGACTGTTTACTAATAAACGCAAGATACTATTACCAGTACCACCAGCTATTGCTCCTACTGGTATTCCAGAAAAATTAGGAACTTGGCTTTTTAACAAATTCGTTATTTTACCTTCATTGTAAGCACCATTTACGCTTAAGTTCCAAGTAAAGTTTTCACTTCTAACAGGGATCAAATTTAAAGAAACTTCAATACCCTTGTTTGTTTGATTTCCAGCATTTACAAGAACTTCGTTGCTGAAGTTAGCCCCTGGAGCTGCTGGTAATTTAGCTAGCTGATCTTTTGTTTCTTTATTATATACATCAATTGAGCCTGAGATTCTATTATTCAAAATTGCAAAATCTAAACCTATGTTTGCAGAAGCTGTTTGCTCCCACTTTAAGTCTGCATTATATGCCTCTGGTCTTTGGAAGCCTACAAAATTATTTCCAAATTGATACTGCGCAGTTGAGCTACTTCCAGAATAAAGGGGTTGGTAGCAGTAAAGATTTATTCCATCTTGATTTCCTGTAACACCATAACTAGCTCTTAGCTTCAACTCGTTTATTTTAGATGAATTTTTAAAAAACTCATTTTTTAATTTCCACCCTACTGAAATTCCAGGAAAGAAACCTACTCTAAACAATTCAGCAAATTTTGCAGAAGCATCTCTACGTATTGAAGCACTAAATAAATATTTATCATCGTAGGTATAATTTACTCTTCCTACATAAGCTTCTATCCTATTTTCTGACTTATATACATCATATTGAGGCTTTGAATCAAGTATTAAACCACCATTATCTCCGTAAGTACTGCTAAGACTAGTACTAAAATATTCGTTGTTTATTGTTGTAAATTCTTGATAACTATGTAAAGCCAAAATATCTATTTTGCTTTTAATATTTTTTAAATCTTTAGTATATAATAAGGACAAATCAATTAAACGGTTTCTTTTTTTCTGACTACTAGTGCTTTGTCTACCCAAAGTCTTGTAATCAAAAGCTGAGTTAGCCGCATTTGAAGAATTGGAGTATCCATAAGCATCATCTACACCAAGGTTAGCCATTACATGCAAATCTGGAAAAAAATGTAATTTATAGTCTAATTGTATATTACTTATTATTCTATCAGCATTGCCATAATTTTGTTTCAATTCTAATAAAGCTAACGGGTTACGAGTTGCTAAATCAAAGGGCTTGCCATCTGCTTGCAATGTTTCATAATAACCACCATATTTACCAGAAGCATCATATATTGGTTGAGTTGGATTCATAGCAACAGCTGCACCAACAGCCCCTTCATCTGCAAATCTAGTTTTTTGGGTAGAATATTTAAGGGCTAAATTTACAGAAAGGTGGTTATTAAAAAACTTAGGACTAAGATTTAATGAACTAGATATTCTTTGAGAATTATTTGTTTTTAATACACCATCCTGAGATAAAATACCAATAGATGCTCTATAAGGTAACTTAAATCCAAAACCATCTTTCAAAGTTCCAGATACACTTAAGTTATTATCAAAACCTGCTGCTTGTTGATAAATTGCATCTTGCCAATTTGTATTAGCAGAACCTAACAAATTTTTAAATTTATTATCTCCAGTTATGGCAGCTTCATCAGTAACTATTTTTCGTACTTCATCGCCTGAAAGCACTTTTATAAAATCTCCAACTTTAGATAGTGAGTACTTACTACTAAAATTAAATTGCGTTTTGCCTGTGCCTCCTTTTTTGGTATTGATTAATATAACACCATTAGATGCACGAGAACCATACAAAACTGTTGAAGCAGCATCTTTTAAAACTGATATTGACTCAATATCATTGGGATTGATTGTACCTAAATAATTCGGTGAACCCTTAAGCTCATTACCCTCTACAGGTACACCATCTATCACTATTAAAGGGTCATTACTTGCAGTTAAGGATGCACCTCCACGAATACGAATTTTACTACCACCGCCTGCAGCACCGCCGCCAGTTGTTACTTCTAACCCTGCAACTTTACCTTGTAATAATTGCTCCGTGGAGTTTATAGAGCCCTTTTGAAAATCTTTGGCAGATACTGCAGTTACCGCACCAGTTAAGTCACTTTTCTTTTTTGTACCGTAAGCAACCACCACCACATCTTGCAATTGTTGGTTTGCAGCAGTTACTTTGATATTTATAGTAGATTGACCACTTACTGCGGCTTGCTCTGTACCAAAACTTACAGAAGAAAAAACTAAAGTGCCATTTGCTGGAGCTACAATGCTGTAAGCACCAGAAACATCTGTTTTTACTGCGGTTTTTGTTCCTTTCAATAATACCGTAACACCAGCTGCTGGTGTGCCGTCTTTAGAATCTGTTACTACACCTGTAACAGTCTGCGCAAAACTGGTTGCAGAAATACCTACAAAGAATAGCATAATGCACACTTTTAGGGCTTGTTTTAAGCGAATTTTCATAAATAAAGTTTTGTTTTGGTTTATGCAGTATTAAAACGTTAAATAAATTACAAACGTTTGTTAAAAAATTAAAAATACATTTTTTTTTTATGAAAACGTTTTCGTAATAAAATTTATTTTAAACATTTAAATTTCCGCAAAATTGAAAGCACATTTTTCTATATTAAAACACTATAAAAAAATGATAGTTAATTCATTCATAATTTATTAAATAAAATTAAAAAGATTTAAGATTTTAAATAATTTTTTAAATTTATTTTTATTTTATTAGTACTTATTAAACAAATCAAAAAAAAGG
>JANXOQ010000229.1 GCA_025357775.1 Ferruginibacter sp.
CATATCTGCATTCATTAGTACAAAAGGTTCTTCACTTTTAGTAAAAAAATAGGCAGCTTTTTTAAGTCCCCCACCTGTTTCTAATACTTCATTTATTTCATTGCTTATTACCACATTACAACCCCAGCCATTGTTTTCTTCTATTGCACTAATAATTTGGTCAGCAAAATGATGCACATTTACAATAATATCTGTAATGCCATAAGATTTTAAATATTCAATATTCCTTTGCAATAAACTTTTTCCATTTATTAAAAACAAAGCTTTAGGATGTTTATTTGTAAATGGTTTTAGCCGAGTTCCAAGCCCTGCTGCCAGTATCATTGCTTTCATATTTTACAACAATATTTATAAAAGATTATAAAAAAAATTATCCTGCTGCTTGCACATGTAAATAATCTTTTCGTTTTAATTCAAAATTTTTACCAAGATAAAGCCTACGCACTTGCTCATCACTAGCTAGTTCTTCTGCAGTGCCGTGTTTAAAAATACTACCTTCTATTAATAAGTAAGCACGGTCACAAATAGAAAGCGTTTCATTTACATTATGGTCGGTTATAAGAATACCAATATTTTTGTATTTCAATTTTGCAATTATTTCCTGTATATCTTCTACCGCTATTGGATCAACACCAGCAAAGGGCTCATCAAGCAATATAAATTTTGGATCTACTGCTAATGCTCTTGCTATTTCTGTTCTTCTTCTTTCGCCACCGCTAAGTGTATCGCCATTATTTTTTCTTACATGTTGCAATCTAAATTCATTGAGCAGTGTTTCTAATTTTTCTTTTTGTTGCGGCTTTTTTAATTTTGTCATTTCTAATACAGCCATAATATTTTCTTCCACAGTAAGTTTTCTAAACACACTTGCTTCTTGCGGTAGATAGCCTATACCCATTTGTGCACGCTTATACATGGGTAGTTTGGTAATATCTATATCATTTAAAAAAACTTGTCCCTTATCTGGCTTTACTAACCCAACAACTTGATAAAAAGAAGTAGTTTTACCAGCACCGTTAGGCCCAAGCAATCCTACAATTTCTCCTTGGCTTACATTAAAAGAAACATCATTTACAACAGTACGGCTGCCATAAACTTTTACTAAATTTTTAGTTTGTATTGTTAAATTCAATGTAATAAATATTTTACACAAATGTACAACAGTTGTTTTTGGCACACAAATGCAAATTTTCTTTAATAGCAAAATACTGAGCCAATCTTGTATTTTGCTTTGTAAGAATGTGTTTGAAACTTGGCTGGTTGAATACAACGTTTACAAAATATCATCCACATTTGTAATTGTATCGTAGCTTATGTAATTTTGTAAAAAGCAGGTTACACATAAACACCTACACCAGCTAGAGTTTTAATATGAAAGTAATTGATCATTTAAACAATGCAAAAGACACTGTAATATCTTTTGAAATTTTACCTCCTTTAAAAGGAAAAGGTATCCAATCATTGTACACTCATTTAGACCCCTTAATGGAGTTAAAGCCATCTTTCATAAATGTTACCTATCATAGAAGTGAGCATGTATTTAAAAAAGCTGCTGATGGTAGTTTTACAAAAGTTATTGTACGCAAAAGACCAGGCACAGAGTCTATTTGTGCAGCTATAATGAATAAATATAATGTTGATACTGTTCCACATCTCATTTGCGGGGGCTTTAATATAAATGAAACAGAAGACGCACTTATTAATCTTAACTACTTGGGTATAGATAATGTACTTGCGCTAAGGGGTGATGCAGCAAAAAATGAAACTACTTTTGAGCCAGAAATAGGGGGGCATTTTTATACCACAGATTTGGTAAAACAAGTACAAAACTTAAACTCTGGTGTGTACCAAGAAGAGGACTTAACAAATACCGCAAAAACTAAATTTTGTATAGGTGTAGCAGGATACCCCGAAAAACATTTTGAAGCACCTAATATGGATACTGATTTACAATATCTAAAACAAAAAGTTGAAGCTGGTGCAGATTATATTGTAACACAAATGTTTTTTGATAATGCAAAATATTTTGCTTTTGTAGATGCTTGTAGAGCTATAGGAATAATGGTACCTATTATACCAGGTTTAAAGCCTATATATAATAAAAAGCAACTTACAATGTTGCCAAAAATATTTTCAATAGATTTACCATCAGATTTATCTAATGCTGTAATAAAATGTAAAACAGATGAAGATGTAGAAATATTAGGAGCAGAATGGTTACTTACACAGTCTAAAGAATTAAAAAAATATGGTGTACCAGCTTTGCATTATTACACGCTTGGTAGGCCAAAACTTATTGCAGATGTAGTGAGACAGTTAGTGTAAATATTTATAAAAAAAAAGAGCAATTTTCACATTTTGAAAATTGCTCTTTTTTTTCTGAGTTTTTTAATTTTTATTAGCTTCTGTTTTTGCATCTTCCTTCATTTTTTCATTTGCAGTAATAGAAAATTCTACTCTCCTATTGCTCGCCTTTCCTTCTACAGTACTGTTATCTACTTTTGGTTGTGTTTCTCCATACCATTTTACAGTAAGCCTTTTAACTATAAGCCCAGCTGCTTTCAAGGCATCTCCTACAGCATTGGCTCTTCTTTGCGATAATGTTAAATTAGATGTGTTGCTGCCTACATCATCTGTATGACCTTCTATTAAAATGTTTGTTTCTGGATATTCTTTAAAAATTTTTACCAGCTTATCTATTGCCAACTGAGAGTTTGCACTGATATTGAATTTACCAGTTGTAAAATAAACGCCTGATTTTGTACCATCAGGGTTATTTTCGTCAAAAGTTACATTTATACCTTCTGCAACTCTTTCCACTTTTGCACCTGGTATTTCTGTTTTTATTTTTTCTGCTTGCTTATCCATTTTATTACCAATAATGCCCCCTGCTATACCTCCAACAGCTGCACCAAGCACTGCACCCAATGCTGTATTTTTTTTATTACCTACATTGTTTCCTAACACACCACCAAGTATAGCACCCGCAGCAGCACCAATAGCTACACCTTTATCTTGCTTGCTTGCTTTTCTACTAGCATCGCAACTTGTAAACAAAATAGTTATACTAATTATTATAAAAGTTATATTAAATATTATTTTTTTCATGATTGATTTTAATAAAGTGAATTTAATTTTTTGTGAAATTATAGATAAAATAAGCTGGTTTTCCTTCAAAACTTATTTCGCTTTTTAGTTGCATGCTGGTTTTATTAATAGATACTATTGTTAATCGAAAACCTACTTTACCTTCTTCTAAATCTTTATAATATTTTGAATCTACTTTTTTATATTGCAATCTTGTAGGCATACCTTTTTCTTCATATATTGACCAACGGAAGTCTTGCTTTTTACCCACACATTCACCACCATTTTTAGTAATTTCATAAGAACCTAGATTAGTATTTTGGTTAAACTTCCAAATACTTCCTTCAAAACAAGCATAGGCTGCTTCTTCTAAAATTTGCGCTTTTATTTTGCCAGTAATGCCTTCTGTAGTTACATTTTGTAGTTGCCAAGTTCCATTTACAGTTTGTTTGTCTTTTCGGGCTTCTTTAGAACCTGAGCATGCATTAAAAAGCACTAATAATAAAATAGTGCTAAGCATAAAATTAAATTTCTTCATTTGCTACATTTTTGGTTGGGTAAATTAAAAATG